>DATBFI010000392.1:0-16087 GCA_036558585.1 Chitinophagaceae bacterium | reverse complement strand
TGGGATTGTCACCTGGTATAGCGCTTGTGTGGATCTTCCTGTTCGTCCATTTGTATTGCGGACCTTTCTGAACGCTGATCCCTCGCAGGAAACTTTCGAAGAGACGATTTTGAGCATGGACGCGATCATTGTCGGTGGAGGAAGCACACTGAATATGCTTGGAATTTGGAAAGCGCAGGGCATTGATACAGTGCTTCACAAAGCATATGAAAGAGGAATTGTCTTAGCAGGCGGCAGTGCCGGTTCTCTCTGTTGGTTTACCGGTGGCTATTCCGACAGCAGGCCCAAGCAACTGACTATTATTGACGGTTTGGCATTTTTAAACTATAGTCATTGTCCGCATTACCATAGTGAGCCTTCCCGCAAACCGCTCTACTGGCAGGCCATCCTGGATGGAAAATTGAAAGAAGGTTATGCCTGTGATGATAACTCAGCGCTTGTTTTTGTGAATGGAGTACTGAAAAAGTCAATATCATTGGATAAGGAGAATAACAATTATTTTATTTCGGTCGCCAATGGAAAGATTAAGGAGGAGATGCTGCCGGCAGACATTATTAAATGAGTGAGCAATCACAATGAAGGGAAGATGCCCAACCGGTGTCTGGCTCTCAAAGTATCTGACACCTTGCTATATAGAGCAACCATCCCCCCGGAGTGAGAAACAAAAAACCGAAGAAAATTTTACTTCGGGTTTATTTCAAAAAATATTTTATTGATTTTTGTAATGCCTGCGATTGGTCGCCTGATCAATCGGAATTAGTCACATCTTAACAATGATAATGAACTTTTACTAAAAATCACTTATATGAAATTTTTTCTGTCATTTTATTAATTCAAACACTATAAAAATAAAATACCCGCCGGCATTTGCTGGCGGGTATTTTAAATGCTAAGTTTTTAGGAGACTATTTTTCTTTATATAATTTAATTGTCCTGGTACTTTCTTCCGCTGCTAATGTTATCAAATACATTCCCAAAGCATACTTACTCATGTCTAGCTTTATTTCATTTCTTCCTGTAAGACTAATCCCAGATGTTTTAATAATCGGTTTACCAATCAGATCGGTTACTACAATCTCATATTTACTTTCTTGTTTTGAATTAAAGGTAACAGTGACAATTGAATTCGCAGGATTTGGATAAACTTTCACATCAGACTCAGGCGCTGCAACCGCATTTTTGAAATCTTTTGTAAAAAACCCGGAGAAGACTATGACAGGCAAACTTGCAGTAGATGTTTGGCTACATGCATTACTTAGGAATACACGAACACTACCGCTGGCATTCGCAAAGTTTACCATAATTGAGTTTGTTCCCTGGCCCGAAGTAATGGTGGCACCAGGTGGCACACTCCAGTTAAACTTAATACCTGAACGCGCTGTAACACTGTATGAAACTTTAGTTTGACCGCCTCTGACAATTATTGGCCCATTTATAAAACCAGGATTCGGGGCAACAGCAAATAGTGATAATGTTTGTGCAGTACTTGTACCGCATGAACTGTTGGCAGCAACACTTAAAGTTCCATTTGTTTTGAATGCTGATGATGCATTACTCAGTACGATCGAAGTAGTTCCGTCATTCCGTACGATATTTAATCCAGCTGGAACAGACCAAATATATCTTGTTGCTCCTGATACCGGGGAAATGCTGTAAGTAAAGGTGCCACTTCCGCATATGTTAAAAGTTGGCCCGCTTATGGCGCCAGGCTTAGCAGGCGCCACGCCCGTGCCGTTGGCAACATTTATTGTTCTGGAAGCCATACAACCCCTGGCGTCAGTTACAGTGAAAGTTTTCGTCCCTGCGGTAACGTTGGCAATTGTTCCCGTTCCTGTATATGGAGGAGTTCCTCCGCTTGCAGTAACTAATACACTTGTACTGCCCCCGTTACATACGATAGGACTTACTACTGTAGCTGTAACATTTATAGCAGAGGGCTGATTGATAGAAATTGTTTTGCTGGAAATACAACCCCTTGCATCCCTTACGGTAAAAGTGCTGGTTCCAGCTTTTATATTGGCAAATGTTCCTGTTCCCGTATATGGTGCTGTTCCACCTGTTGCCGTTACGGTCACAGACGTTGAGCCACCATTGCATGCAATAACCCCTGGAGTTGCAGTTATAATTATCGGGCCTGGCTGACTGATAGTAATTGTTGCGCTGACTGAACAGCCATTTGCATCAGTCACAGTAAAAGTAGAAGTTCCTGCATTTATATTATTGAAAGTGCCGGTTCCTCTATACGGTCCCGTTCCACCGGTTGCCTTTACAGTTACTGAAGTTGTGCCGCCATTACATGCGATTACGCCAGGAGTTGCGGTGACAATTATTGGGGCCGGGTTACTAATGGTAATGGTAGTACTTCCGGTACAACCCTTCTCATCTGTTACCGTATACGTATAAGTTCCGGCTTTTACATTAACAAATGTGCCTGTTCCTGTTAATGCTCCTGTACCGCCTGTGGCAGTTACTACTACAGATGTTGTCCCCCCGGCGCATGCAATAATTCCGGGTGAGGCCACAACAGATATGGCAGGTGGATCTTGTAATATAATTGTTGCTGTTGAAGAACAGCCATTCTTATCGGTAACGATATAATCATGTGTACCCGAACCTGCCGTAAAATTACCGGTTCCGGTGTAGGGGAGTGTTCCACCTGTCGCCGTAACCCGAACAGTAGTTGTACCGCCATTACATGCAATATCACTCTGTACAGAAGCTACCGCATTTAAGTTACAAGGAATAACAGGCATAATAAAGGTTAGTGAATCGGGTGGTGTGGGCACGGTAGCACTATTCGCAGCCCCATCTGCTGAAGTTACCCGATAATGATAAGTTACTCCCGGTAATAAATCACTGAGCGTAATATTATGATTTGTAACGAGGTTAATGTCGGAAATACTTAAAGTAAGGGCATTTGGATGAGCGTTGTAATCTACCCTGGAATTTGCAGGGCCATTAGTATTCCATGTGATAGTGGCTGTGCCGTCAGCATGGGGAGTTGCAACGATATTGGTAATCACCGGTGCCGTATTGTCTACCCCATAGTGTGCTACGTAGTTGCCCTTGTTTCCGGCAAAAAATGCATATGTTACACCCTTAATGATTTGGGTATTGTAATTTACCGGTGTTCCATTCCGCGTTATGCGTGTAAGTTGTCCTACCGATGAGGTTACCGGTATCATTGCCTGCAGATTATATGAGCCAGTACCTGTATCAATGGAAAAGCTTAGTTGATTTGTGTTCCATGTAATGGATTTAAAAGATGAACTGTTACGACCGTCCAGCCACGTAAGCATTTGCTTTGCGGATATAACCGGAATATTACGTGCTTGTGCAGAAGCTATAATTGCATCAGAACCATCCGAATTTGCATTATCCATATGCATGTTTGCGCAGAATACGCCATAATAACCTTCTGGTCCAATAGCTTTATCAAGCAACTGATCACAAAACCGAGGGAATGTTTCACCCGACTCATCCGGCATTTGTGTAGTTACCTGGTAACAGTCAATGACTGACCCGTCAATATCTGCAAAACGCATTGGCATTCCTGAACCTGTAAACATACCGGCTCTGTCTTGTACCCACGATTCGGGCCAGTAATAATAATTTGCATCGAGTCGTATTCCATGCGCAGCCTCAATTCTGGGCTGCGATGCCCAATCACTCCATGCAATACAATGGGTGCGGTTAGTTGTTGGCTGTGCCATGTCCGGTAATTGTGCTTCAAGTTGAGATAACTGTGTATTAAGATTATCATCCAGCGAAGCGGGCGTCCAGTTTTGGCAGCCTGTATTAAGATGAAGACTTATTTCGAAACCTTGTGACTGAAATGATGAGGCTTGGGCGTTAGCGATCGGCGTTCCCGGATAGATATAAGAGGTACCCCGAATAGCAGTCCAGTCCAGCACAGATTGAGTGTTATTTGAAGAACTGAGTGATAGATATTGATTAAATCTTCCCACCGTTCCTCCGTTCCCATGATCATCTCCGGTCATTACTATAGCTGCTTTAAAACCATTCGGAAGGAACCAAAACCTGGGCAAAGGTTTTCTATGAAAACTGCTGTTATAAATAATGTTTGATAAAAGATGCTGCTGCTCATCAGCTTGTGGTATCGCTACCTTATCAAGGTCAATCCAGTCAGGCTGAGAATCAAATGATGCATTGCCAAAAAACATATCGTCAGACCTGGCAGGCGGGATTTGCCCATCACGTTTTTGCCCGGCCCATAATGGATTGCCCTGTCGCGTATAAACAATTGAGCGGGCAAGATCATAGGTGAACGCAACGGCCACACCGCCATTTGTTCCCACATTCCGCATGGTTACTGCCGGGAACGTTGTAGATGTATTTGCGTTTGAGTAAAGGGCTGCAACACTGGTAGCTCCATTTAGAGTATAGAGGTCTGCTGCCCCATGATATTGAATTGTCTGGTTAACAATACCTGCGCCTGGTGCGGACGCCGTATTTACTAAAATATACCTGTCTGATAATGAACCACCGGATGATGCTATGCCCAATAATGACGACAATTTATGATCCGGCCGTAATGCTATTAATGTCCCTCCTGCATTAACCCAATTAGTCAACACTGTTACAAAAGAAGATGTCAATGGAATATCACCAACAATTGCAACATCATAATTGTCAAGTACGCTTGCTGTTACTTGTGAAATATCCATAGCAGAAAATTCATTTAACCCCTCAGCACGTAAAATTTCTACCGGGTAACGGCTGAATGGATTTGATACCGAGCTTATGATAAGTATAGGTCCTCCAGGTCCTTCGATTGGTGGAGGTGGCGGCGGATCAGATGTGGTAAAGTTCCAGCTGAAGTCAGAAGTAAGCGCATTTCCGGCCAGATCTTTAATCCGCGGATCAGTTGGCCCACCCTTTAAAACAGCAGTGTAAGTAGTAGAGTAAGACAATGGCGATGTTGGTATAAGAACTGCCTGGTCCAAACCGGAATTGTACATAATGTTGGCGTCAACAAGATTATTTGATTCATCATGCAGTTCAAATACTGAAGAACTAATAGTTGCAGGATCAATAGACTCACTAAAAGTAGCATTAACCGATGTTGCCGTACCAATACCGGTAACATCTGAGGCAGGTACAGTTTCAATAATGGTTGGTGGTGTGTTGTCTGGTCCTACACTGGTGTTAAACACAATATCCACGTAGTAATTAGACGATTGAAAATTTTGTGTTGGAAATGCTGGTTGTGCAGTATACAGATATAACCCATTAGGCCCATCTTCTCCATCTGCAAGGGCTCGTAAAGGTCCATTAACAACAGCCTGTGTGAAGAATGGGTTTGTATTTCCATAATCACCTGAGTTACTGAAGAAGGATGCAACATAAGTAGTATTTGCCTTTATTGCTATGGGTGTACCAAATAACACTTCCTGCCAGCCTGTAGCGGTTTCATTTCTAAAAGTAGCAGACGCAAGCAAAGTGCCATTACTTTTCCATAAATGTCCAACGTGTGTTCCTGTGGTGCCCGAGCCTTTATAAAAACGGATTCCGGTAATATATCCGTCAATTGCTGACTGGAACTTTACACCAAGTTCGATGGAACGACCATCATTATCTCTTGGAATAGCAGGAACATCCGTTGATAGGAAAATACTGCAGGGGCATCCGGTTTGGGAGGCCGTTATATTTACAGTAACGGTATTTGTGCCACTACCTTCACCGGTGGGTTCCATATTTCCGGAATCATCGAAGCCGCGACTTTTAATGATTACGGTTCCTGCGCTTGAAGGTGTCCATGAATATGTCCAGGTGGTAGTGCCTTGTGCCGGATGCCATGTAACTCCTCCATCTACAGAAACTTCTACCCCGGCTACAGTATTATCATCAGAAGCAGTTCCTGTAATAGTAACAGATGTGCCTACAACTATATTGGCATTATTAGCAGGAGCTGTTATAACAGTGGCGGGAGATTGTATATCGGTTGAAGCAGTTGCAGCAACTAAATTTGCCTGGAGTGTTGCGGGCTGAGCACCCATATCTGCCAAAATATTAACTGTTGCCTGCTGCATGCGTACATCTGGTGTTGGACCACTGCGATCATGTACCCCATCCAATCCCCATGACCATTGCACAGTACCAGCTCCAAATACAAGCGCGCCGCTGGAATGACGATAAAGAGAAAGCTGATGGGTACGTGAACCTATCGTTGTACTTGACATTTTTATTCTGCCAGCAGGATAGCTGTCTGGGTATTGTTCCCAGTCCCATTCATACCCTAAAGTATTGTCTGCAAGAGTTGCTGTTTGACCGTTTGCTAAATTTGCAATACTGGTATTGCGCCAGAAGCGTAAATTTTTGTAAGCAGACGGTACTTGTATCGCACCTGGTGTCCCGTCCCAGCTTATTTGACCGCTCAGCTCGTTTTCAGGTTGGCAACCGTCGGCATTTGCATCACAACCATCCCGCCACAAGCCTGTCCATACATTTGATAAGGGATCGCATTTACCACCACAGGCATTTTCCCCGAGTGTTCCTTCCTTATAACAAACAAGAGTTCGGTAAGCAGTATTTGATCCATCTGTAGAGGATTCCCACCGGGTTTTCCAGTAAATACCATTACCGCAAAAAAAGGCAAGATGTATACCTGCATTCCGTGCGGCCGCCACGTTGGCTCTTTGCTGGGCAGACCAATATTCGTCATGCCCCACAGATAAGTAAACCCTGTGATTTAAAATTAAATTGCCTCTTCTGTCCGCATCAACGTCTGTAGTATATGTAACATCATAACCATTTCTTTCCAGCCAGCGTATCATTGGATATTCTGAATTAAAGAACCAATCTTCTGCTGCGCCACCACCGCCACCGCCATTGCGGGTAAGAAAGGGACGATTATAGCTTACTTTTGCGGCATGTCCGCCCGGGAACGAAGTACTGCCAACATATAAGCTATTACCACCATAATTATTATATGCCTGCCATGTGGCATCACCGGTTTGAAAATATAAATCTGAGTGACTTGCATCATTACGCACGATAAAAACAATATGGCTCGATCCGCCATTATCACTTCGGGTTAACCTTGCAATATATACTCCTGATACTGCAGTTGCAGGCACATCCCAATGTGCTGATTCAGCCCAGTTTCCACAATCTGTGAGCCCGGTGGTCGCATCATACAAATCAGCAGGCTGGGTCTGAGGAAGTGTAGCTGTAATGACTCCGGTTCCTATTTTCCTTGCCCCATTTCCGTTATAATACCCGATTCTGTAAATATCAATTTTATAGGCAGTTGCATTTGTTTTTATTTTGAAATGAACCGTCTCGCCTTTATTAACACTGATATCAGTAGCGAAACCCTGGATAGAAAGATCGCCTGCGCCGCTTATGTCCCACTCAGAAGCTGGATTACCGGCTAAAGCATTTTCAGCAACAATATCATTTTGTGCAAATAACTGAGATTTGCCTAAGGCAACAAATACGGCAACTACGGCAAACAGGCTTACAATTTTTGTTTTTAGGGATGAAACTTTTCTCATAAAAAAGGTTTTGGGGAAAGTCGTTATTGTGTATGAAGATTTTTTTTAAACAGATTAATAGGAATTCCGAATCGCTATGCCCTGAATAACTTAAATGTAGAGTAGATAAGGTATCAGGGGACTCTTGTGGATATGGGTTAGATGGCGCGTGCTGTTTCAAAAAAGAATTCTTTTGCAAAAGATTGTTGTTTTAAAAAGAATGTAAAAGGAGTTCAATTTCGACGAAGTGTTGGTCCAAAGTATTCGCTGGTATCATGATGCTTCTTTGCTACACACATAAGTGACAAAGCACTGGTATCAGCATTTGGGTTCTTTGCCGATAATAAACTGCCTAACCGGTATTTAAATTCTGCCTTTCCCCACTTACCTGATAAAACCTCTTCGCCAAGCTGGTGATTATGCGGAAAAACTTTTACAGTGAAACCCAGCGGTTCTAAAGCATTTTTGAATAATTGTTTTGTTACGCCATGACCGGGCTTATGATGTACCTCGCTGGCAAGACCCCAATATTGCTGGTCATTCGTTTTATGAAATCCATGACCTGTTATTTTATACCAAGTTAACCTGATGTTCCATAATAGTTTTGCAAGTCCCTTATAATCCCATGCACTCAACTGTGGATCATGATCAGTAATAAGAAGTCCTCCTGGCTTTACCAAACGTGCTGCTTCTTTTAATACGGCTTTCATATCGTCACAATGATGTAATGCTGCATTTAAAGTAACAACATCCGCGAAGCCTGATTTAAAAGGTAAGTTTGTTGCATCGGCCAGAACAGGAAGGTATCCCAATTTACCAGCCATTTCCAATGATCCCGGCGCAACATCTACCCCGATTAATAATTTAGGATCGCCTTTAAGCGAAGCATAGACATTTCCGGGGCCGCAGCCTATGTCCACTACTACTTTACCGGTCCAGTCACCAATGGCTGCTTTCCATCGGCTAATAAAGGACTCACTTCTGTGGCAGTAAATAAAATATTCTTCTGCCCATTCCGGTTGACTGAAATAATAAGCATTGGCACACAATCCATTTGATCTTTGCCGAATAGGGATTTCCAGATAATTCTCTTTTTCCTTGACTTCTGCGTTTTCATGCAGGTACGGTTTAATTGTTGTAAGCATTGACAGGGATTAAATTTTATAAGTGAATGAAAGGATAAATGTTAAGTAAGTATGAAGTAAATTTTATGATGTCTATAGTATTACAATGTGGTTGGTATCACTCATCATACTGTTGGAGAAGCTAATCCTTAAGGAATCAGGCACAGGTTTTTGAAAAAATTAAATTCAATTGCGAGAGCATTTTGTAACTGATTAAGGGTATTATAATTATTGTTAGCTACCACTCTGTTTTCCTCTCAGCAGAGAAATATTTGGGAATTATTAAATCTCTATTTTTAACTGGTAATTTTTTAGAAATATTTTTTGAAAATTCAGGTGACCTATTTTTTTCCAATCTCTTTGTTTGCTTTTTTAATTCCCAGAATTTTATTTGTATCATAAACTCATAGTAAAAATTATTTACGCAATATATAAATCCGGCAGGTCCCTCTAAGAACCCAAACCGTAAAAAATATGCGTGAATAAAACGCAAAAAGGGCCACCCCGGAATTCTGGTGAGTCTCGATTTCAATGCCGGGTTTCGTATGCTGGAATGCCGGGAAAACAAATTTTTAAAAGGAGGGCAATTATAAAATCGAACCAGGGCCTCTGAAGTAGAATAACGGTTATGCCGCTCTATCCATTTAAACCATCCTTTTGATAAACCGTTGTGCAGGTAAGGTTCTCTAACATACTTAATTTCTCCGAGAACATGATCTTCTTTTTGTCCGTGGCCAAAATCGGTAAACCTGGCCCTGCCTCTACGCATTAATCTAAATTGCCATTTAGGAAAATTATCTGAATACTTCAGCCATTTACCTTCATACATTAATTTGCTGCAGCAATAAAACCCTGCTATATTATCAGTCGCGGTTTCGGTTGCTTTTGTGATTGCGTAGTGAAACTTTTCTGTTACCAGTTCATCAGCGTCCAGAAAAAGAATCCATTCATGTAGAATATAAAGATTATCCAATGCAAAATTTCTTTGCTTTCCAAAACTCTCAAAGGGATTGCTCCAAACTCTTACTCCGCAGTCAAGCGCAATATCAATAGTGCCGTCTGTGCTGCCGGAATCAAGAACATGCACATCGTCACACCAACTCAAAGATTTTAAACATGCCGGCAAATCAAGTTTTTCATCTTTTGTAAGAATTACGACAGATATCATACACATAATTTATTTTAGTTACCAGGGACTGATGGTTTTCTCTGCCTAAGAATTTTTAATTGTTATGGCCGGAAATTTTATGGAGTTTGGTCAAGTTGTGAACTGCAGAATTTTCTGTAAATACCCGTTCTTTCATCGGTTTACATGGATGTCCTGCGCAAATCATCCATTCAGGCATATTTTTAGTTACAACTGCCCGTGCTCCAATTATGCAACCATCGCCAATAGTGACCCCCGGGTGGATAAATGCTTCAGCAGCAATCCATGCATTATCTCCAATATAAATGGGCATTGTTATTAACGGGAAACCCGGTTGTGTGTAATCATGTGTCCCGGCACACAAATGGGCGCGTTGAGATATAACAGACCTACGCCCTATTGTAATTTTCCCCTGTGAATAAAGAATAACTCCATTGGCAATACCACATTCATCTTTAAGCTCAAGATTCCATGGTGCCCATATTTTTGCTTGGGGATACACATGAACTCCGCGTCCAATTTTTGCCCCAAAACATCGCAAAAGAAATGATCGCCAGCTATGAAGAGGGGTAGGAGAAAATTGAAATAAAAAGATTGACACTAAGTTCCACGCTACGCGCATCATTCTATTTTTGAATGAAAAAGAAGGACCGGTATAAGTGTTGAAATTATACATTGACAAAAGTTTTAAGTATAATTAATCCTTAATTGCATTCAATAAGACTTTAACCGCACTGGCAATGGCAAAATGTTTTTCATAACATAATTTCGCTTTATGCCTCATCACCATTTTTTCATCCCCGGACAAATTGAACCATTTACAAAGCATAACGTGAATTCCTTCCATGGAATCTTCTGTGATTAACCCTGCTCCAGTTTCTTTAATCTCTTTCCATATATTTACCTGATTGGAAATTAATACCGGTTTACTACAAGCTAATGCTTCAACCATAGCAACGCCAAAATTTTCCTGATGACTTGGTAACACAAATGCATCACACCCATAAAAAGCGCCCCATTTGGCATCTCCCGTAAGCATACCGGGAAAGAAAATCCGATCTTTCAATTTCACATTTTCCGAAGCCATCTGCCATATTTTTTGTCCATAAGAAGTTTCCCCGCCGGGACCTGCTATGACGAGCTTTAATGATGCAATTTCATTCTGGTTATCTGAATTACTTTCTGAAGAACCAATTTCCTTAACAATTTGTCCAAAGGCATTGATCAATAGATCGACGCCTTTTTTTTCATGTATACGTCCGAGATAAAGGAGATAGGGTGCATTTTTCAATCCGGGACATCTTTCATGAAAAGCTTCTGACATGGCTTTATTAAAAGTGGGCGGTCTCTCTATTCCGAGGCCAATTACGGTTTCCTGTTTTGGATAATATGGCTGAAATGGTTCGCGGGCAAGACGACGTTCTTCGTTGCAAGTAAACAACAATGCATCAGCACTGTTAATAACGCTTCCTTCGATGATCTTCCAGTATATCCAGTTACGTATAGCTTTAAGTTTTCTTCCCGAGGCTTTTTGAAAATAAGGATCGAGCATACCATGCGGCATAATAAAAAATTTCGGTACTTTTCCTTTTGCACTTTGATATTGCTTAAATCGTTGTATTGATTTCTTAACCGCATAAGAATGAAAAAGCCAAAGTCCATGAACAACGATAACATCAAACCTGGGTATGTTTTTATTGAGCCATGGAATAAGTTTAGGATGAAACGCCCAGGGCCTTTTTCCATAACCCAGTGCATGAGTTGAAAACGAAAGCTCCTGAATAAAGGGAGCCTCAGGTAAATCGAGACAAACAACTTCATTATATACGTTCTTTTCACTTAGCCCTGTAATTATTGATCGTACTGCCCGGCAAACACCTCCCGTTTCCGGATTCATTTTATCAATCACATGAAGTATTTTCAACACTTGTTTTAAATATCTTTCCTGATTAAACAATAGGCATTGCTACAACTAATAGGTTATCCAAATTCATTTTAACAATAAACTGTATTTTGAACCTCAGGCTTCAAATTGTTATCAGCTTTCTCTTTCCCTGCCAATTGTAAAATATGTTTATAAGCAGCTTCGGTCTTATCCAAAGCAATTTTTGAAGTAAACCGATTTGCATTACAAAAGCCGGATTCTATTATTGCTTTCCGTTTTTGCGGTGAATATTGAAGGAGTTCATTGATCACTTTTACTGCTATGGCGGTCCACTCTTTAATCTTCGATTGTTCCGAAGGTTGACGCGGAATTAAAAAGGCTGCACTGCCTGATACTTCCGTCATGGGTGGTTCATTTGTGGTTATCACAGGGCATCCTGATGCCATAGCTTCAACTATGGGCCAGCCAAAACCCTCAGCAAGAGATGGAAATAAAAAAACTGATGCTCCGGCGTAAGCAAGATTTACAACTTCATCCTTCATGCCGGGGAGAAAATAAATATTATTTTTAAAAGGAGACTTTGCATGTTTCAGCAATAAGTTTTTATCCGGCGATTCGCCGATTAATATCAAAGGCAAGTCAGATGAACTATCCGAACGCCAGGCATTGTATATATCAATTACACCGGAACGATTTTTATACCATTGATTGCCACCTACATGAAGTAAGTATCCATCAGCGAGGTTAAGATTTACTCTGGTGCCAAATAAGGCTCGGGCTCCACAAGGTTCAAGTGATTTAAAACATGGGCTTAAACCATTGTAAATTACCTCAGAATAAAGTGGTTTCGTGGGTAAAAATGTATGAAGATCTTTTTGAGTCTTATTTGAAACAGAAAGAAAATATTTTCCTTTTGAATAACCCCGGTGAATATAATACTGGTATTGACGCCCTGTCCAGCTAACTATATTTTCTAAAAATTTATTCTTAGCCGCATGTTGCGCTAAAAAATCATGGCAATGGATTATGTAGGGGCGATTTGCTACTAACGGTACCCATGCACCTAAAGCATGATCTGCGAAAACAAAGAGAGTATCTGACGAATATTTCTTTAAGCGACGCCGTACCGCAACAGGAAATATTATATATTGATCAACATAACCCAACCATTTTTTAATTTTTATAGGTAAGGGAAGATAAAAAAAGATCGGTTTGGGTTGCCATATTTCAACATAATGCCCTCGCATTCTCATTCCTTCAGCCAATATTTTTGTAAACCGTGGTATACTTTGAGAAGGAAAAAAAGTGGGATGCGAAAAAATTATAAGATTCACAAAGGAGAATTTTTTCAATTATCTAAAACGGCTGCTATTGTATAGTACTGGCTACTTCGATGTTGTCTTTAAACTTTGTCCAGTATTGTTATTTGTGTCATTCAACGATGCGATCATCAGGCCAGATACAAATACGCTAAAACCAAGAGAGGTAGCCTGGCCCCAACTACCCTGGGTAACAAGTAAAAGACCAAAACTTAAAAGCATCCACGGCAGAAAATCTCCTTGTGTCATCTTTCTATAGCATGCCATTAAAATATTTGCACCAAGCAGAAGGCGAAGAAAAATTACGATAAGACCCACGATCGGTCCTAACTCGCCAATTATTCTCCCCCATTCCAGTTCTGATATTAAAAAATCATGGGTCCCGGTTAACATAAATCCTCCTGCATTGGTTCCCATGCCTAAACCATATCCAAAAAAAGGAAGATTCAAAGATTGCTTGAGAGATTCAATTAAACCTCCCAAAAAACGGTTTTCTAAAATATTGCCTAAGCCCCCTTCCTGGTTGCTTGCTATTGCAAATCGATTTGTAAGATTTGCAGTCGAGGTTTCGAAAAAAGTTGTTTTACTAAGGAGAAATATCACTACCACAGCCCCTGTTATTGCGATAATCATGCGAAGGATATATTGTGGTTTTCGCAAGATCGCAGCAATAGAAAATAAAAAAGATAACCCAACCTGTAAGGACAATCCCCTGCTTAGAGTCAAAGGAACAGCAGCGATAAAACTTATTGTACTGATTATAAGAATCAGGCTGTTTATTTCCTTTTGATGAAACCAAAAATAAAGCACCAGGCAACCGACCAGATCATAAAAAAGAGTGGTGCCAATTGTAAAAGAGAAAGTGCCGGGAGGACGATAAAAACCTGACACCCCCGAAAAACCAGCACCATTTATATCACCTGCAACACCCCGGTTTATCCAGGCAGATTGCGGACTGTAATACTGAAGGGCAATAAGGAACGTCATAAAAACAGAAATCAACAAAATCATTCTCCCCATTTTTACTACATCATCCCGGTTGAAAATTTGACCTATAACAAATATCAGGGGGAAATGAATTAAAAATATTCTTGCTCCAAAGAGTGCTACCCAAATATTACCATGGCCTAAAAAAACAGCAGTATAAGTTCCGACAATACTTATCAACTGAAGAATTAAAACGTAAGGGTTTAACGGTAAGAGACGCTGTTTCCAGGAAATAAATAAAATCCAAAGGGCAACCGGATCACGAATGATTAGCAGGGGCGTAGCCAAACCTGGCAGAAACCATTTACGCAATGCCCCTTCGAAAATTAGGAGTAAAAAATAAACCCAAATTCCTTTTTTGATGACCAATACCTGATCATCGGTTGCGGAAGTTGCCCAACCATTATGTTTTGGAAGAATCAATCCGAATTTACTTTGAGCACTGTTTGTCTTACTAATCAAGTAAAATGTTTTTGAATTTGGACTTTTATGGTACTCCGGACGTAGTACAATTCTAATATTGTGTTCCCATATGTTTATTAACAGATCGAACCAACTCATGCGCATATAATTTCCATGGTCTCGTCCGTGCTGTTTCCATTGCTTCTTTTCCTGCGTTAGAAATTAATTGGGGTTTACACAAAAGTTTTTCAATAATGGTTTGTAATTCTTTTACAGATCCTGCTTCAATTAGCCAGCCATTGTTTCCGTTTTCAATAAGATCCGGCCCTGCGGTTCTTTCCGTGGTAATCACCGGGGTTCCCTGTGCCATTGCTTCAGTAATCACAAGGCCAAAACCTTCGAAAAGAGAAGGGAAAATAAGAACATCATGCTGTTGCATAAGCTGCAACACTTTCTTATGTGGTAAACTCGGGATCCATATATGTTTAGCCAGTTCCTTCTCCAGTGCCGGGCATTTGTCATTAACTTTTCTGCCTACAACAGTCAATTCTATATGATCGCGAAAAGCTTGAACTGCTGAAAACAGATCAGCGATACCTTTTCGCTGCGATAAACTACCTACAAAAAGGAGTTTCAACTTATGAGTCACGCCGGAATAAATCCGCTTGTCATTGACTTCAGGAAATCCGTAAGGAATGATATCTACAGGAGCCAGATTCCCGGGAAAATCTTTTAAAGTTTTAGCTGTAAAAGTACTCGCAACAAATATGCGGTCTGCCTGTAACAACTCTTCATCTTTATACCCAAGTTTTGTTTCAGAATCATCAAAACCTGTTATGGTAGATGCCCAATCAGGCCAGCGTTCTTTCTCTGCTTCTAAAAGTAGTTTAGCAGTGCGCCAGTATCCAATAGGCAGCTCATAAAAACATTTAAGTCCCAACTTCTTTGCTTCTTTAAAAGTACATCGTGCACCATCTTCATATGCATACACTGCTTTCGCTCCATTTTTAGAACCGAAATGTAATGTTGAAGCTACACGCCTGTCTATGTTTCTGTACACTGCATCAATAGAAAAGGGTCCTGTCTCGTGTTGGATAAGACGGCTGATCCTCGCTTTTGACGACATCAACCGGCCAATTTCGAGCCAGGGATACATTTTAGTAACTGGTTCCAATATAGAATCAAAAGCTCTTCTTCGAATTTCCTTTAGCGGTCCAAGAGCAGAGATAATATCCAGCATATTTCCGGAAAAAGAGGCTATTGATGTATGAAATTTATACAAAAGATCAGCTTCCATAAAACCCACGGCTACAGCCCGTACATTGGCATTCCCGGTTGGATGAGAAAGAATCAATTTCACTGACTTAGAAAATTATAATAGTACCTATTAGTTTTACCAGATTTTTAAAGCAGGTTGTGATCGTCATTTTCACAGGTGTTATTTCCCGAATAAAAATTTTTAGATCAGTTACATGTTTTAAAATTTGCCTTATTATATCCCATTTCTACTGTGCTTTCGATTATTGATAAGTATTGTTTTGAAACAGTTTCCGAATAGTGCCTTATTAGGTGCTCCGGGGCGGCTTGCCTAATCTTTTCTTCAAGTTTCGGATTGCTCAATATTTCACGCATGCATGCTATAAGTTCCCTTATCTCGCCACGACGAAAAACAAGCCCTGCATTTCCAACTGCGTCGGGCAAACCACCGCCGTTTGAGACTATAG
>DATBFI010000391.1:0-7851 GCA_036558585.1 Chitinophagaceae bacterium | reverse complement strand
AAGAAGGAGAGGGGACAGCTTTTATGCTGCAGTTCTGATATCTGAAACATCAGCTTAATTATCACAAACCATATTTCTTTTCCACAATACGGTTTATAAAAAAATCTGCTTATAAAATATTAGCCCGGTAAATTTGTTTTTATTGTATGCGGGCAGATAATAAAATAATTCTTGGTATAGATCCGGGAACAGTTGTAATGGGCTATGCAGTTATTGAAGTGTGCAGTGATAATATTACAATAATCGCAATGGATATACTGAAACTTGGCAGTACCAAAGATATTTACGAAAGATTGGAAAAGATTCACTCAAAAGTAAATGCGTTAATTACACTGCATAATCCCCACACGTTTGCAATTGAAGCACCATTTTTTGGGAAGAATGTGCAAAGTATGCTGAAACTGGGAAGAGCTCAGGGAGTAGCTATTGCAGCCGCTATGCAAAGTCGCATTGCTGTCACGGAGTACTCACCCAAGAAGGTAAAACAATCTATTACAGGCAACGGTAATGCAAACAAAGACCAGGTGTGGAAAATGCTGCAACGAATCCTGAATATAGAAGAAAAGCCTCAATATTTTGATGCTACAGATGCGCTGGCCGTGGCCATTTGTCATCATTATCAAACTTCATCTGTTTTGGCAAAAGCAGCAAAAGGTTTCAGGAGCTGGGATGACTTTATTGCAAAAAATCCAGGAAGGATCAAATAGTTGAAAGTTGAAGTGTTGATTTGACAAATCAACTTATCAACTTCCTAAAGAAGCAAGAATTTTCTCCTGTACTTCTTTAAGTTGCTCAGAGCCTGGTTTTAGTTTGCGTCTTGTAAAATTAAGATCATCAGAAGAGTTAATCGGTATCAGGTGCAAATGTGCATGTGGCACTTCAAGACCCACTACTTCCATACCGCACCGGTTACAAGAAAAGGATTTTTCAATAGCTTTCGCGATAGGCCTGGCAAATACGAGCAGCTCACTCAGATATTCATTTGGCAGATCAAACATATTATCCACCTCTATTTTAGGCACTACTAATACATGGCCTTTAACTAATGGAGCAATATCAAGAAAAGCAAAAAATCTTTCATTCTCTGCAATTTTATAAGAAGGAATTTCGCCGGCAATTATTTTCGAAAAGATGGTCATACAACGATAGATTTATGATGTATACTTAATATTTATGATTGCAGATTTATGAAGAATTATTAATACAAAAAAGTTCACTTTAAATGAATGAGCGGATAAATCCAATCTACAACATCCATCTTCAATACTAAACTCTCCTTATCTTCGTCCACTTATGACTAAGGAAGTAGTGCTAAGCGGTATAAGGCCTACCGGATTTGTACACCTGGGTAATTATTTTGGTGCAATTAACAATTGGGTGCGGATGCAAAAGGAATATAATTGTTATTTCTGTGTTGTTGACTGGCATAGTCTTACCACGCATCCTGACACGAAAGAATTAAAAGAGAGTGTGCACCGCTTGCTGAGCGAATTACTTGCAAGCGGCCTGGATCCTGACCAGTCTGTATTATATATTCAAAGTGATATTCCCGAAATTGCCGAATTATATTTGTATCTAAATACGCTTGCCTACAAAGGAGAACTGGAAAAAACACCAACATTCAAAGAAAAAGCACGTTCACAACCAGATAATATAAATGCCGGGCTGCTTACATATCCTGTATTACAGGCCGCAGATATTATTATTCACAGGGCTGTAAAAGTGCCGGTAGGCAAAGACCAGGAGGCGCATGTAGAAATGACAAGAAATTTTGCGCAACGTTTCAATAATCGTTACGGGCAGGTGTTTCCGATGCCTTATGCATTTAATTATGGAAGCGAATTAATAAAGATCCTGAGCCTGGATGGCAGCGGCAAAATGAGCAAGAGCCAAAACCAGATGAGTACTTTGTATCTTGAGGATGGAGATGACCTTATACGCAAAAAAATTATGAAAGCCAAAACCGACAGCGGTCCTGCAAAGCCTCATTCAAAAAAACCTGACTATATTGAAAATCTTTTTATTTTAATGAGGCTTGTGAGTACTCCTGATATTTTTGAAAAATTTGAAGAAGACTATAATAATTGTTCTATTCGTTATGGTGATATGAAAAAACAACTGACTGAAGACATGGTAAAGTTTATGCATCCAATAAGAGAAAAAGCCAAAACTATAAAAGCCGATAAGGCATATCTTTCCAAAGTAATAAAACAGGGAACTGAAAAAGCAAGAGCAAGTGCGGACGCAACTATTCAATTAGTGAGAAAGGCAGTAGGAGTAAATTATATTTGATCCATTAATTTAACTAACTGAAATAATTAAAGTGATTGGCAATTTTTATTAAGAATAAGCCAGGATAAATATTTTTGTAATTATCATTGCATTCACTTTTCACGTGAATTGGTTCAGGGATAAATCGTAAATCATAAATCTGAAATCATAAATCCTAATGGCTAAAGCAAAAAAACCAAAACACATTGCCGTAGCAGGCAATATTGGTGCCGGAAAAACCACTTTAACAGAATTGCTGAGTAAGCACTACAAATGGATACCACAATTCGAAGACGTTGATCACAACCCTTATCTTATGGACTTTTACGAAGATATGCCCAGGTGGAGCTTTAATCTTCAGGTATATTTTTTGAATACCCGTTTAAATCATTTACTTGAAATTCAACGCGGCACGGAAACGGTGATACAGGATAGGACTATTTACGAGGATGCCCACATATTCGCCCCTAACCTGCATGAAATGGGTTTAATGAGTAAAAGGGATTTTGATAATTATTATTATTTTTTTCAAACTCTTAAATCAATGGTACAGCCGCCTGACCTCCTGATATATTTAAAAGCTTCAGTGCCCACATTGGTTGGGCAAATACAAAAAAGAGGAAGAGAGTACGAAGAAAATATTCGTCTCGATTATTTAAAAAAATTAAATGAACTCTACAGGAAATGGATTGAGGGTTATAAAGAAGGCCCTCTACTAATAATTGACGTTGATAAAAATAATTTCCCCGAAAAGGAAGAAGACCTCGGAGAAGTGATTGGTAAAGTGGATGGTATGTTGTTTGGACTGTTTTAAATGATGGCAAGTATAATATCTGGTAATGTTACTGCAGGTCGCCTAAGAAACATTTATCTATAGCGTATCGGATATCCCGACTCTTTTTTTTACGTACTTATTTCTTTTTAATTCACCCAGCATGAAAGAGGCAACATTGCCCGCAGTTATAGTGAACAGGTTAGGATTGGGAGGATAGTCCGCAGTTGTAACATACCTGCCATTGGCCTCTTTATCTTTTATATCGGAACAGCAAACATACGTCCAGTCAAGATCTGAAGCTTTTAAATATTCATATGCCTTTAAATATTCCATAGCAACAGGTCTATATAAATCGGGATATTTAGGATTATTCAAAATATATCCAAAATCATCATCCTCCAAAACTCCTGAACCTCCAACCGCAATGATTCTTTTTATACCTGTTTTTTCCATTTGAGTAATAATATTTTTCATTCCAAGGCTTCTTGTTTTATCGGTGCCATCAGTAGCTCCTCCTAAAGCAGAAAGAACCGCATCACAACCTTTTACAGCATCGAATACATCGCCACTACTAAACACATACCCTTTAATTGCCGTAAAGTTCTCATTCCTCAGATCTTCATCTATAAGTCCCTCCATATTTCTGCCAAAAGCTCTTACTTTATTGCCAGATGCCAGTGCTGTCTGCACTATATATTTGCCTACCTTACCGGTAGCACCAAATACAGTTATGATCATAAATAAAGTATTATATGGTGAGAGAAAAAATTTCGGTCAGCAATCCCCGGTGTTATCCGGGATGACTTGCATCATGAGTATCCTGAGGAGACCATGTTATACGTCAAAATATTCGCAATTTATCAGATATTTTTGAAAGCCAGAAGGTCTACAAAATAAAAATCGGCATCGAGGGGACACCAGCGTTTTTCATTCTTTTAAAGCAATCCGCTCAAACTGCTACATGTACTATGTGAAATAATGCGTAGATTTTTACAGGATTTCCGTAATAGCGGCAAGCTGTTCAATATGGGTTAGCGTGATCTAATTGACCATATGTAACTACCAGTGTGGTGTTTATCTTCTGAAATAATTCGGGTCGTGGGATGGGCATGTACTGCTTCTGCGGCTTTCAACACAAGATGAGAGTGTTGCTACAGTAAAACATACAAGCACAATAACCATAATAACTTTCTTCATAAACGATTGGTTTATTAAACAATAATAAGTCAGGAAGCGCAAAATTATTAATAAATAACCATAAACTATAGCAGTATATTGTATAGCAATGCTTAAATGTGATTTAAAATTTTTGGGCGTATTAAGAAGGGTTGTATTCGTTTAGAATCAAGTGAGATATTCACATAGTGATGATAAAGAAGTACAATAAATGGATAAAAAAACAAGCTTTGATATACTATCTTTGGATTTCGATTTTTTTAAAAATCCAGTTTACTATATAAGCTTTTAAATTAGCCCCGATGATACTGCAACTTCAACGTCCTATTGGGTTTATTGATCTCGAAACCACGGGTGTAAATATCAGCACTGATAAAATTATAGAAATCGCCATCGTTAAAATTTTGCCTGATGGCAGCAAACTTTCCAAACGAAAATTGTTAAATCCACAAATACCAATACCTGCATCATCAACCGCAGTGCATGGTATTACGGATGAAATGGTAAAAAATGCGCCAACTTTTAAACAGGTGGCAAATGAAATAAGACAATTCATTGACAATTGTGATCTTGGTGGTTATAATAGTAACCGTTTTGATATACCGATGCTGATTGAAGAATTTATGCGTGCCGGATTGGATTTTTCAACAGATGGAAGAAAGATGCTGGACGTACAGAAGATATTTCACATGATGGAACAAAGAACTTTGGGCGCCGCTTACAGATTTTACTGTGACAAGTGTTTAGATGAGGCACATAGTGCTGAAGCTGATGCGCATGCCACCTGGGAAATTTTGCTCGCGCAGGTTGAGCGTTATCCGCATATTGGCACCACTATTGAAAACATTGTTAAGTTCATCGGTGAAGATGATATCGTTGACTTTGCAAGGCGCATGATACGCGTAGACGGCGTAGAAATTTTTAATTTTGGTAAACACAAAGGTAAACCTGTTACAGAGGTATTGAAGGTGGAACCACAATATTATGATTGGATAATGAAGGGCGATTTTGCGATGAATACAAAACAAAAACTTACAGAAATATTGAACCGCACGCTGTTAAAAAAAGTATAATTGCTATTCCTGCCTTATTGCGATTAATATGTAATTTTTACCTACCCTAATAAAATTGTATTTTCGATGTTTGGAAACAAACAAAACCCTTGGAGAAAATAGTAATTATACCTACTTATAATGAAAAGGAAAACATAAGCCGCGTTTTACACGCTATCTTTTCATCTGATAAGTGCTATCATGTGCTTGTCATAGATGACAATTCTCCAGACCATACTGCTGGTATTGTAAAAGAACTGATTCCAATGTACCCTGGAAAATTATTCCTCGAAAAAAGAACAGACAAGCAAGGGCTGGGTACTGCTTATATTCATGGATTTAAATGGGCCATACAAAGAGGTTACGAATTTATTTTTGAGATGGATGCTGATTTTTCTCACAACCCTGAAGACCTCGAAAAATTATACGCAGCTTGTAAATACAATGATGCAGATGTTGCAATCGGAAGTCGTTATGTGCCTGGTGGAAAAATTGAAAACTGGCCTTTAGATCGCCATATTTATTCCAAGGGAGGAGCGTTATACACGCGTCTCATAACATGGATGCCGGTAAAAGATCCCACTGCGGGTTTTATGTGCTATAAAAGAAATGTGCTCGAAAACATTAACCTCGATGCGATTAAGTTTGTTGGTTATGCCTTCCAGATTGAAATGAAATTTGCTGCATGGAAACTGGGTTTTAAAATAAAAGAAGTACCCATAGTTTTTGTAGACAGAACAACGGGAGTGAGTAAAATGAGTAAAGGTATTTTAAAAGAGGGAGTACTTGGTGTTTTAAAAATTCAATGGCAAAGTATGTTTAAAAATTATCGCAAAAGAGTAGCTACCGAACAAATAAAGTCCCCCTTTCAAAAAGATGTTGCTGCACACGGTGAGTAAAGAGTCTTCGTTTCAGTTTAAATCCTGATTTTCAATTTACAGCTGCGATTTTTGTTTATTCGATTTTTGGATTTTCCCTTTTTACATTTATGATTTACATTTCCTGCTTATGAAGTCGGCATTGATACGTTTACATGCAGCAGTATTTTTTTGGGGTTTTACGGGAATTTTGGGAAAATTAATTACACTAAATGAAGGATGGCTGGTTTGGTGGCGCATGTTTATAACTGTAGTTATACTTTGGATACTTTTTTTCTTTGGAAAAAAAATTCAAAAAGTGAGCGTTGCTAATTTTCTTAAGATAGCCTCTATAGGCACTGCTCTTTCATTACATTGGCTTTTATTTTACGGCAGTATCAAATATGCCAACGTGTCCATTGCGCTGACCTGCCTTGCGACAACAGGTTTATTATCTGCATTAATAGAGCCTTTATTTTTTCGCAAAAGAATTGATGCAAAAGAATTGTTGCTTGGTACATTTGCATTGACAGGTATTACAATTATTTATTTTTCTAACCTGCGGTTTTCAGCTGGCATTTATATCGGTTTATTGTCTTCTATAGCCTTGGTAATTGTTTCTGTACTTAACAAAAAAATTGTTGGAGGTTATACGCCTCACGTAATTACTTTATACCAGTTAACAGGAGGTTTTTTGGGTCTCACAATACTAATGCCTTTATATAATTTTTTACTTCATTCAAATGTTCAATATCCGCAACCCTGGGATTGGTTATGGTTGCTTATTCTTGCCTTTTGCTGCACGGTGCTTACATTTATTTTGTATATCGGCGCGTTAAAAAAATTAAGCGCTTTTACCATGAATCTTACTCTTACATTAGAGCCTGTGTATGGTATCATTCTTGCATTTGCCATTTTTCATGAAAACAAATATTTAAGTCAATATTTCTACGTGGGATTTGGGTTAATTCTAATAGCAGTTTTTTTACAAATGATGCGAATAATGAAGCAGGAGCGTAGCAGCTTTGTACCGTTTGAATGATGTCACAAGGTTCAGTATGGCTGAAGCGGGACGATGCAGTCTTACATGGTTCATATCCTTCCAACAGTTCAGAAAGTACAAGTAGGTAATGTTGATATGGCATCAGTAGCATATTCAGGCATCTGGCAAAAAACCAATTGTGAATGATAGACACTATTGCAATTGGTATGCTACTACACTTTTTCTAAAAAAAGTAGGAACATAAACAATTTTATTGTTGGCATCATAACCAATATCAGCTGAGTTTATTTTGTCGGTTCTTGTATCGAGAAGTTGTTGTTTACTGCCATCATCTTTTACATAATACACTACACCGCTCCAGCAGGAAACAATATATTCCCCAGACTTTACCTGCTCTACACCATCTGTACTGGCATCCATCCCTTCGGCAATAGTTTTTAATTTTTTATCTGCGCCCGCTTTGTATAAAGTACCGCTGGCAAGTACAAAGAGATCATCGCCAAGTGCCAATAACCCATTTGGGTTTTTTAAATTTTCCAGATAAGTAATGGCGGTACCATTTTCTATTTTATGCACTTTGCCTGTGCGTGAATCCGAAACATATACATTGCCTTTTGCATCCACGGTTATATCGTTTAAAAATTGTGCCCCTTCAACAGGTATCTTTTTTGTAATCTTACCGGATGGAATATCTATTACTGCAACTTCTGTAAGATC
>DATBFI010000390.1:0-4396 GCA_036558585.1 Chitinophagaceae bacterium | reverse complement strand
TTTTTGGATATCGACCAATAATTGTAAGGCTGCAATTTTTGTTTGCACCTGTCCCGCAGCACTTGCATCGTTTAATAATTTCGTTGCTGCACTTTCTGCTGCCCTATTGCCATTTGCTGCAAGCTGGTGCAGGAATAAAAGATAGGCGGCGAGTGCTTCTGTGTGGTCAACGGTATATCCTGTGTTTTGCACGGCAGATTGTAATAATGATGCTGAAGAAGGATCACCGATACGTGCAAGTGTATATAAAACAACTTTGCGAAGATCCTGCTTTTCAGTTTTTGCTAATAAGGTAAGAGATGAAACTGAAGGTTTATAACGGGCATACCCCAACGCTTCAACGAGTGATAGCTGTACTGAATCTTTTGTGGTTGATAATGCACTCAATAAAACTTTTTCAGAAGCAGGCGTACCTATTTGTGCCAACGCCCTTGCTGCAGGGCCCGCAAGCTGTTCATCATGCAGGTATTTTTCAAGACAGGGTACAGCATCATCTCTTCCAATATCCTGTAATTGCTGTATGATAAATTGTTTGCTTTTATTACCGGGTAGTTTATCCAATGAAGCGCAATAGGCACGCACAGCCATTTGCCGCTGTTGTTCTTTTCCCGGCTGCATAACATAAGAAGAGTATCCGCCTATCGCATATTCAAGCGCAGTGTTGTTGCCACTTCCCTGTGCCGAAAACATACCGAGCATTTCCACAATGCCATTCTCATCGAGGCTGCTTATCTCTTCCATGCTTTTATTGAGTTGCTGTTTATCCTGCGCGGGCATGGTAGCAAGCACATCTGCGATCTTTGTGGTGAGTGCACGCTGGTCCTGTGCGGATGCATAAAGATGTATTGCTAAAAAAATAATGATAGCAGTGGTTATTTTTCTCATGATATTATTCTTGCGAATTGAATATGAATAACTTAATAATTTTTCTTTTGATGAACAGAGAACAAGGTGTTGAAGTGTGCGACGCAACAAAAGCTTGACGCTTGTTCTATCGTTCGGCTCAAAATATTTTTTATAACACAATAAACTTAAACCGAACAAGTCCTGCCCCAAAACAATCTTCTTATTTTACTTTTTTGTCTTGACACAAAAAAGTAACAAAAAAAGTCAAGAAAGAAACGATATACAGCTCGTTTCTTTCTTCCGCCCTGATTGAACTTTAGTGCTACTGTGAATTCAGCTTTTGAACAATGTATCATAAGTGTTTCGGCAATAATTGTGCGTTTAAATTAGTTATTCTATTTTTTAAATGATCCATGGTGCACGCATCGGCGGATCAATCAGGCGATTTGCACCTTCGTCGTCGATGAAAACCTGTTTTAAAGGATCGAATTTGAGAGAACGTCCTAACTGCAAAGCCACCTTTCCCATATTAATAATGGTACAGGAACGGTAGCCGTTGCTTTCGTTCAATGCGAATTTTTTTCGCTTCTTTACTGCCTCAATAAAATCGGTGACCTGCGGTTCCGGATCCGGAAAAGCAGCAAGTGTTTTTTGCAGGTTTGGAATATCCGAAACAAAACCCGGGTATAATTTTCCTTTGGGACCTTCTATGTAAGGAGCATTTACATCTTTGCCTTCACCGTCCAGAATTATTTTGCACCCGTCTGCATAAGTGTATTCAATCCTTCGCCATGTTCCAACTGCATCGGGATGTTGTTGCGGCGCATCGATATCAACAGACACCGGGCTTGTATCATCTTTTCCTAAAAAATATTGAATAGGATCGATGTAATGCTGACCCATATCACCAAGCCCTCCTCCATCATAATCCCAATAACCACGAAAAGTCTGGTGTACGCGGTGCGGATTGTATGGCTTATACTGTGCAGGTCCTAACCACATATTGTAATCAAGTTCTTCCGGTGGGTTCATTACTTCGAGATTGGTTTTACCGACCCAATAAAATTTCCAGTCGAAACCTGTATGGCGGCTCACTGTTACTTTTAAAGGCCAGCCAAGCAAACCACTTTCAACCAGTTTTTTTATTGGCTTCACGGTTGTTCCCATTCCATAAAAATTATCGGTAAACCGAAACCACGTATTTAAACGGAATATTCTTCCATATTGCTGCACTACTTCTGCCAGGCGCTTTCCTTCACCAATCGTTTTGGTCATTGGTTTTTCGCACCAGATATCTTTTCCTGCACGTGCAGCATCAGCGGCAATGATGCCATGCCAGTGAGGCGGTGTTGCGATATGTATGATATCAATTTCCGGCAACTGCAGCACTTCGCGATAATCAGAAAATGTCTTTACATCACTTTGCAGCATGGCACCAGCTTCTTTTAAATGATTGCGATCAACATCACAAATTGCCACAACACGTGTTCCTCCATAAGGAAAGTGGTTGCGTCCCATTCCACCGACACCAATTACTGCTTTGGTAAGCTGATCGCTTGGAGGAATATATCCTCTTCCAAGCACATGCCTTGGAACAATTGTAAATGCAGCGATTGTACCAAGGGAATTTTTAATAAAGGAGCGTCTTGACTTCAAATGCTTTGTCGCCATTTAAAAATGATTTTAAAATGAAATTGAAACAGCAAACTGTAAGTTGAAAATTGAGCGCAATGAAAATAAAGCAATCAACTATGCAAACAAAAAGTTTTTGCGTAACACAGGCGGAATGACAGAAGGTTAAATTCCCTCCCCTTTGTTAGCGCAAGAATGATGCGTTGCTTCTGCACAAAGGTTCTTGTGCAGTACTGAATAAAAAACAGAGCGAGCAAATGATCCCCGGTTAACGGGAGACAACAATGCTTCCTGCACCCTAGTTAAGACAAAAAAAATAAAACTTAAAACATCCCTATAAATCAATAAGCAGGAAGACAATCCCACACAATACGCAGTCTTGCTTTTATTATATCTTTATATCCAGGAAAATAAATTTCTAACTTTACAAAAAAATTAAATGGCAACTTCATTACTGGACAGAATCACCATTAATCCTGAAATAGCACATGGTAAGCCAACTATCCGTAATAAGCGCTACACTGTTGAAGGGCTGTTGGAATATCTTGCGGCCGGTGATCCTATTGAAGATCTGCTTAAAGAGTTCCCTGATCTGGAGAAAGAAGATTTCCAGGCTTGCCTGCAATATGCATTGCTGCACATGAAACATAAGTATGCAGAAATTAATGCCGCATGAGATTTTTGATCGACGCACAACTGCCACGCTCTTTAAAACAATTGTTTATTTCCAAAGGACATGATTGCATTCATACACTCGATCTTGAACAGAAAAATGAAACCCCTGATAAAATAATCAACTTCACGACAGCTTTTTATTAAACCGGGAGCCGTATAAATTAATACTTGTAAAGCTGGGCAATACATCAAGAAACGAATTACTGATGGAGTCTTTATTTTTCCAAACCTGTAGAGAACCATACCTATTGAGTTGTTGATATTGTTCAATATATCCATCACCCGGGCTGGATTATACATATATAATCTCTTTATGGATAGTATCGAGAAATTGCTGGCGCAGATGGTTGCCTGCGGTTATAATGTCGACATGCTTATTCCATGCTTTTTCAAGGTAAAGTTTTAGCGAGACCCAGGAGTCATATTTCTGTTCTTTGAGGTCTACAAGAATATCAATATCGCTTGTTTCATTGAAATCATTTTTTGCATATGAGCCAAAAAGACCAATGCTCCTCACTCCGAAATGTTGCTGAAAATAAGGCTTGTTTTGTTGCAGAAAATTCAGTATTTTTTTTTGTGTCATGCAAATCAATTTAAAAGTCATATTTAAACCATCCTCTATAAGCCATATTGAATTCCTTCTTTTAAAATTACAAAACTATTTTCTTATTAAATTTTCGTAATCACTTCTCCTGCTCGCAAAATGTAAACGTACGGTGAGTGACCAGGGTATTTATCGGCACTGGCTTCGCACTATCCCATCCCTCAAAACATCCCTAACTTTGCCCGTGCTATGCAAGCTATGATAAACACCTGGGAAAGGTTGCTGACCACCTATGCATACAACATACTCGGTTCTTATGAAGATGCAAAAGATGTGGTACAGGATGCTTACCTGAAATTGATGGAAGGCAACACTGCAACAATAGAAGATAAAAAGGCTTACCTCGTACGGACCGTTATTAATCTCTCCATCAACAAAAAGAACAGGCAAAAGCGCCAGCGGGCTTTGTATCCCGGCGAATGGCTGCCCGAGCCTGTAGCCACAGAGAAAGCAGACACTGCACTTAACAGGAAAGAAATTCTTTCATACTCACTGATGGTACTGCTTGAAAGACTGAATGCAAAGCAAAGGGCAGTGTTTATCTTAAAGGAAGCATTTGCATATGACCATGCAGAGATAGCTGAAGTGCTGGATATCACGGAAGAGCACTCAAGAAAATTATTGAGCCGCGCAAAGGAA
>DATBFI010000389.1:0-5389 GCA_036558585.1 Chitinophagaceae bacterium | reverse complement strand
CTTGTCTTCATCCTTCTGCTGTATAAGTGATTTAATAGAGTTCATGCAGTTGAAAATAAAATGCGGGTTCATTTGTGCGCGAAGCGCTCTTGCCTCAAGTTCCAACGCTTCTTTTTCATACTTTGCTTTTATACGCTCCTGTTTTCTTACAGCAGTTACTCTCCATTTTACAACTGCAAATACAAGTAATGCAATACCTGCAATTACTGCTGCCCAGAACCACCACGTTTGCCAGAAGGGAGGAGTGATAATAATCGTCATTGCGGCCATTTGTTTTCTCCAGTCTTTTTTCCCTACCCTTACTTTTAACTGCAGTAAATATTTTCCAGGTTTAAGATTTTCCATATAAGCAAACTGAGCGCTGTCATAGTTAATATTGTACATTTCCACCCATCCATTTGTATAACCATCCATTTTCCATGCAAACTGTATATCCTTTTCATCGCTGAAGTCATTTACATCATAATAGACTATTAGTGAGTTTTGATCATACTTTAAAACGATTTTTTTCAATAATTCAGGGTCATGATCAAGAGTTGCCAGATCCGCGCCGCCTTTTAGTCGTATTCCTCTGAAAAAAGGAGCCAAAATTGCGCTATCGGGAATAACAGATGTCTTCAGCAAATCGCTTTCGGAGACATTTGAAATATAGAAGCGGCCTCCTTTGATAAGTACTAAATTACCTGCCTTATCCACTTTTATGTCGGTAGTCCTGTTTGCAGTTTCATGAAAGACAGAATCGTCAACAAATGCGTATGTTCTGTTTTCAGTATTAAATATAGCAGGCAACGAATCCATTACCGCAACAAAAAATTGGTGAGGTGATTTATAACAAAAAGTCTTGACAGGAAATTTTGTTAACTCATCAGTTTTATTTTTTTTATATGGATAGAATTGACAAGCTTGATGTGCAGGATTATAAACTCCCATTCCTTTTTCCAATGTGCTAAACCAGATATTTCCGTTTTCACCTGTATAAATTTCAGTAATCGTGATATTGGTTTTATTGACCCGTTGAACCGGACTGCTTGTACCAGTTTGTGCATTATATGTAAACAGCCCACGGTTAGTTCCTATCCATATTATATTTTTATCAGCCGCGTCCTGTGCAAATGAAAATATGCCTGTGCTGGGTTGAAGGGTAATTTGCTTTATAGTTAGCTTGCTGTTTTTCACAGTATAATTGCTGTCTTTATCTGCTCCTATATCTATTCCAAACAAGGAACTTTTTTTAGCCCCTTTTTCAATAAAATAAAAGTTGTCTTTTACTGTACCTACAAATAAATTGTCATCATTGTCTATCCATATTTTTGAAACTGGACTAGTTTTAGGAAAAATAAAAGGTGGCCAGCCCCATCCTCCCACTTCGCCGTTAGGGCGCCAGAGAAAAAAATTATCATGAGCAACAAAATAAAAAATACTATCAGGGCCCTGCGCCATACTTCTGATACTATCTTCGGCCAGATAATTTCTCATTTTGATATTTTGATGTTCCGGGTTCCCTTTGCTGTCATACATTATTCCTGTGCCTACTTCAGGGCCATCAAACTGGTGTCCCTTTAATTTCCATATTCCGATAGAACTTGTTACATGCGTCACGCCTTCTTTTGTTGTGTATAATTCATACAACTTTATTCCCATGGAATCAAAGGCAAATTGCTTAAAAAGTTGCCCATATATATTACCACCCGAAATGATGTTGGTGAATAATATTATAATTACTCCTATTCTCATTCCTGTTTAAGAAATTTATTAGCGTTTCTAAATTTAAAAACTCTTTTCTCCAATTCATAATACTAAGTAATAACTAATGCATACAACTTAACAAATGCAGTCTCCCGGTTGATAATCAAATAAACATTTTTAGAGTTTACTCACTCAAACAAGGTTTTTATAAATCAATCCCTGCTATTGACCAAGTCATTATTTATAAACCAGATTTTGGTCATTATCTTGTACCTAAGAAAACATTTATCATGAAATCAATCTTTTACCTCAGTCTTTTTATTTTAATCTTTGTAAGTGCTTCGGCGCAAAATGATTCTGCTGCACGGCCCAAACATAAAATATGGGTTTATGGCAGTGATGCAAGTTTAACGCAAGGTATACTCATAAGTACATCCGACTCATCTTTAAGAATTTTTCCCGGAAGTTTCAATGATTGGAGACATCCGAAAAGCGCAGTGATACATAAGTCCTACCCGGACATCAGCAAAATTGAAACGCATAAAAAAAATGGCTTTTTAAAAGGAACGCTTATTGGTGCGGGTATTGGTTTAGCGCCTGTTATTGTAAGTTCAATATTTGGCGAGGGTGAAGGAGGTGCCTATGTTAGTATTATTACTTTCCCACTTGGAATTATTACAGGAGCTATCATTGGCGGCACATCAAAAAAGAAATTTTATATTAATGGCGAGGCATCTAAATTTCATTCATTCCATAAACGAATGAAATATTAGGTTTTGAAGACTAATAATTTTTTTAAATAAAAAATACAAATTATCACAAGGATTATTCTTCACTGAAAGTAAGGATCACTTTCGTACCAGCTGGTTCGTTGCTTCCATTTGTTTTATCGATTATTTCAACAGTAGCACTACGCTGGTTTAATGTATTGTTTAACTCTATTCTCGATTGTGTAAGTCGCACTCCTTTTGACTGATGCGTTGGAGAAGAGCCTTTAAATTTATTTCGCATAGACAACTCTCTGCCAATTCCATTATCTTCCACAACACAAAATATTTTATCTTCTTTCCTGGAAACAGCTACATATACGGTCCCGCCGTCTTCTTTGGGCATAATGCCATGCCAGATGGCATTTTCAATGAAGGGCTGAAGAATGAGCGCCGGGACCATGATTGATTTAAGATCAATAGTTTCATCAACTGAAAAAGAATATGAGAGTTTATCACTAAAGCGCATGCTCTCTAGTTGTGTGTATAAACGGCAGGTTTCTAATTCATCATGCAAAGTAATTTCTCTTTTATCAGAATTTTGAAAAATGGTGCGGATCAATTTGGAAAAAGTGGTGAGGTAAGTAATTGCTTTATTATCTTCCTTTTGCTGTATAAGCGCTTTAATAGAATTCATGCAATTGAAAATAAAGTGCGGGTTCATCTGGGCGCGAAGTGCTTTGGCTTCGAGTTCCAGTATTTCTTTTTCGATTCTTGATTTTTCCTGCTGTTGTTTTGCTTTATCCTGTTCCTGGTTCCTTACTGTTTTTATGCGCCATCTTATCAGCGTAAATGCTGCAACGAAAACAGCCACGATGCATGCGATTTTGAACCAGGTTGTTTGCCACCAGGCAGGATTGACGATAATTGTATACTCTGCAGGATCTGCTTCCCAATTGCCGCCCAATATTTGTGCTTTTAACCGGAAGGTATATTTACCCGGCGGCAATTGAGTATATGTTATTTTCCGGTTGAAAGAATTACTGTATTGCCAGGTATTCTCGGCAGGACTTAACTGGTAACTATATTCTACCCTTTCAGGAAAAAAGAACTCAGGTGCTGAAAAAGAAAAAGTAAGGGAATTTTGGGAATGCGGAAGCTGAATTTCAACCTTTTCATCTGAAGCGCCTCTTGTAAAGACAACATTAGAACCGGCAGTAATAATATTTAACAAGGGCTGCAGTTGATGATTGAATTTTGAAAAGTCAGTAAGATTGAAATATTCTATTTGATTTCGTCCACCTATGAAGAAATGATTATTACAATAACCTTTATAATAATCGAATTGCCCGGACCATCCATTGCTGACATCAAATAATAATGATTCCTGCTTTTTGTAATTATATATAACTACTCCTCTCAGGCCAATAAAAATCATACAATCTTTCCCACCAAAGCGTACATGACTAAAATTGCCGGTTATAAAACCTCTTGTACTGTTTGGGATAGAATCAACACAAACTAATTTGTCGGGATCAATAATGCGGATACCAAATCTCGGTATCCATACCCAAATGCGTCCATTGTCATCCAGGTCATATTCTATTGTCTGCACCCTGTTGATTGAATTAAATATGCGCCCCTGGACATCCAAAGCATATTCTGTCACCTCTTTGCCCCAATCACTAAAACCAAATAACAAATCGTATGAAAGAGGAATTGATTTGCGGGTGTTAAGATCATGCTGAATGATATATTTTAGAGAGTTGAAATACATTTTGTTTCGTAAATCGTCATAAACGATTTTAGTTGTTCCGATTACATTTCTAAATTTCCATTTATAGTCTTCCACACTAGTGGAATCCGCAATAAGCGTTCGATGATCAATGTGAAATACCGTGCTATCAAACCTTAACAAAATATCCCCCTCCTTTGTGGTAGTTATACCCCACGCTTCACCTTTCGTTTTAATCCATTTCAGAGAAGGAAAAACTTTATCAGCATATTCAAATTTGCTATGCCCGGGTTGTAAAATATAGGTTTCAAGGCCGGATGTCCAGAACCTGCCGCTTCCATCTTTTGTTATCCATTCGTTACAGGTTTCTTTATAGGTATATCGATTAGTATAAAGAGGAACGGGAATTATTTTTATAATGTTAAGATTATTGTCAAGCACATACACACCACTCGAGAAGGGTACAGCAGCATAATAGCACGATGTTGCAGTGTCAAAATAAATATCCTCTAATTGATTTGGTAAATAATCATGTGTTAATTGCTTTTCAATACTTACTGTCTGCAGGCGGTAATATTCGGGAACGGAAACATATAGTAACCCCTGGCTCAGTATCCATACATTGCCATTTCTGTCATTAGTAACATACTGAATATCGTCATATGAGGAGGGCCTTTGAGATAACCTGAATAGTTGAAGTTTCTCTGTTTTTGTGTCGAAGATGCCAGGATTTGGAGAGGTAATACCAACAATGTATTTTCCCGAATTCCATCTTGCAAATTCACGAATATTATACGCTTTCCAGAGTTCTTTTGAGTTCAACCGGCTGTTATGCAAAAAAAGCTTAACCAATCCGCTGCGCGTATTATATTTTGCAAAACCATTTGATGCTGAATTAAACCAAATTATGCTGTCATTTGCCACATCCATTTTTCTAACATCACAAAGAGCAGGACATTTAAGAAATTTATTCACAGCGGGATTAGTAACTTGAAAGCTCCGGGTAAATTGTTTTGTTTTTTTATTAAAAAGGTAGATCCCGTTGAAAGTTCCTATCCATAATTTAGAAGAGTCCGTGGCATGAGAAGCAAAACTGGCTACCGTATTTAAATTCAGATCATCCCAGCAATCTGACACATCCGCGCTAAGATTGTGATGTTGAAAATTTTTTGATCCAGGATCATATATGAGTAGTCCTTTTGCATCAGTACCAATGTAAACCTCGCCGTTATTGTTAATATAAATACTGCGGGTACTTATA
>DATBFI010000388.1:0-19205 GCA_036558585.1 Chitinophagaceae bacterium | reverse complement strand
TTTCGGGCCACAAAAAGGAGCTTCAGCAGAAGACGTAAAAAAACTGGATAAGGCACTTACAAAATTCAGGGATATAACTTTTCAGCAAACAGGCAAAGACATGGCAACTATGAAACATGGAGGTGCTGCGGGGGGTGTAGCCGCAGGTCTCACAGCTTTTGTGAATGCAGGACTTGTAAATGGGATCGATTATTTTTTAGAGATCACTTCTTTTGACAAAGCATTGCGGAAATCTGATCTTGTAATTACAGGTGAAGGCAGCATTGATGAACAAACACTGCATGGCAAAGGGCCATTTGGTGTGGCTAAAAAGGCAAAGGAAAAAAATATTCCGGTGATCGGTCTTGCAGGCAGGATACCATTACAGCCCGAAGCAACTTTAAAAAAATATTTTGATGTGTTATTCCCGATAAACAATGAGCTTTCAGAAACAAAGGCTCTGAAACAAACAAAAGATAATTTGATAAGAACTGCTACGGAGATAGGAGATCTGTTATCGATCTATGACCTGCTTTGTTTCCAAAAAAATTCTCAAATAAAAGACCATTGAAAATTCAACAGCCTTTAAGATAAAATTTTTGAAACAGGGATAAGCGTGTGTTGTAATCGCAAGTACATTCAATATCCATCTCCATCCAATAAGTTACCCAAACCACCAAGAATACTGCCTTCTTCTTTGCGTTTAACCGTGCCATAGGTAATAATACGCGCTGCCAGCCTGCTTATGGGCAGTGTTTGAATCCAAACTTTGCCGGGACCACGTAAAGTAGCAAAAAATAAACCTTCGCCACCAAATATGGTATTCTTTATACCGCCAACGAACTGTATATCATAATCAACACTGTCAGTAAATGCAACAATACAACCGGTATCAATTTTTAAAAGCTCACCTTGTGCTAATGTTTTTTCAAATACATGCCCCCCTGCATGCATGAAGGCCATGCCGTCGCCCTCGAGTTTTTCCATAATAAAACCTTCTCCGCCAAACAAACCTGTGCCCAGTCTGCGTTGGAATTCAATTCCAATACTTACTCCTTTGGCCGCGCAGAGAAAAGCATCCTTCTGGCAAATAATTCTTCCCCCGAGTTGCTGAAGATTCAGGGCGATTATTTTACCGGGATATGGAGATGCGAAACTTATATGCTTTTTTCCATGGCCGGTATTGGTAAATGCGGTCATGAATAAATTTTCACCAACCAGCAAGCGTTTACCGGCGCTAAACAACTTGTCCATCAATCCGCCGCGCTGCTGGCTTCCATCACCAAACAAGGTTTCCATTTGTATTCCATCATCCATCATCATAAAGGCGCCTGGCTCGGCAATGGCTGTTTCCCCGGGGTCTAATTCTACTTCCACATATTGCATTTCTTCACCAAATATTTGGTAGTCAATTTCATGATTACGTATCATTGTCTTAATGTTTTGTATTTGTGTATTCTCTCTTAATGAAGCACAAAATAAATTCAAAATTCACTTTGTGAAATGTTTTATTGTGACAGATGGTTAAAAAGCTCTGTACCTGCCTATAGATAACGGATTTCGTATTGCAATTGTAAAAATTATAATTGTTCGTACCTCAAAAAAATGTTCTCATTAATCAAAGTTCAGCAATTCGATCAATTTTCATTTACTTTGGGTATATGATGGAAGTTTACACGCTGCTGGTTGGCATTGTCATTGCCTTGTTGTTTATTGCATTCTTCTCCGGAATTGAAATAGCGTTCATCAGCGCCAATCGACTGAGCATTGAACTTAAAAAGAAACAAGGAAAAACAAGCGGCATAATTATGTCGCATTTTATGGAACAACCTTCACGTTTTCTTGGCTCTTGCCTTGTGGGACTTAACTTCTTTCTTGTTATTTATGGCTTACTTTTTAGTGAACTGATGTTGATTTTTGTTCACATAAAAAATGAATACTTAAAACTTGTTTTTGATACTTTTTTTTCGACTGTCATCGTATTGATTATAGGAGAATTTTTACCTAAATCGATTTTCAGGGCAAAGAGTGATGGATTGCTTAGCTTCTTTGCACCGCTTAGCAGCCTCTTTCACAATTTCTTTTACCCTCTTGCATCTTTATTCGTAAATTTTTCGGAAGGTATTTTAAAATATTTATTTAATGTAAGATTAAAGGGATCAGATGAACATTTCTCAATGGTTGATCTTGAGCATTTCCTGCAACAAACCAAAGAGCAGGATGAAAGCAGCCAGGACTTAAACCGGGAGCTCTTACAAAATGCATTGTCATTGCCCTCGATTAAAATTCGCCAGTGTCTTGTACCCCGGACAGAAATTGAAGCCGTAAGCATAGATACTCCGGTTGAAGAAGTGCACAGATTGTTTATCGAAAGTAAAGTAAGCAAGATAATTGTATACGAAGGGAATATAGATAATATACAGGGGTATGTTCACCAGTTGGATTTTTTTAAAAAGCCGGTGGATCTCAGATCTATTATACTTCCTATTTCTGTTGTACCCGAAAGCATGAGTGCCACAGACCTCATCAATAAATTTACAAGAGAACGTAAAAGTATTGCCTGGGTAGTTGATGAATTTGGCGGCACAGCAGGCATTATCACTATGGAAGATGTGCTGGAAGAAATTTTTGGCGAGATAAAAGATGAATATGATACAGAGGAATTCGTAGAGAAACAACTTTCAGAGAATGAATATATATTTTCAGGTCGGGTAGAACTGGATTATCTGAAAGAAAAATATGATTTCGAATTTCCGCAAAATGAATCGGAAACTTTATCAGGATACATCATCAATGAACATGAAACCATTCCCAGGTTAAAAGAACGCATTATCATCGATAAATATGAATTCGACGTGCTTAACGTAAGTGATACACGTATTGAAATGGTAAAACTAAAAGTACTTCGTTAGTTTAGATGTTTCAATATTCAAAGTTGCTTTCCCGCTCATTCTTTAATCCCGGTTTAATATCTTACCAATATCCGGCACATTAACAATGGATATTTGCACATTAGCACATTAACCCTTTACCTTTGCGCCTCATAAAAAGATAATCAACACAGAAATGGCAACCGGTTTTTTTGACAGAAGAAGCAGGGGCAGAGCAGAAATGTCTTTTGTAGATCACCTTGAGGAGTTAAGATGGCATATTATTCGCTCCTTACTTGCAATATTAGTATTTGCTGCTGTTATTTTTTTCAATATAAAATGGGTATTCGATAATATTATTGCCGGGCCAATCAGCCCAAACTTTATCAGCTATCGCGCATTCTGCAATTTCAGTCACTGGCTTCATTTGGGTGATTCACTTTGCCTTCCGCCATTAAGTATCAACATGCAAACCACTACATTTGGAGGGCAATTCTTTGGGAGTTTCTCTATTGCTTTTGTCGGAGGGGTGATCGCTGCATTTCCTTATATTTTTTGGGAGTTCTGGCGTTTCGTAAAACCGGCATTAAAACCAAATGAATTAAAAGGTACACGTTTCGTTATTTTTTGGGTCTCATTTTTCTTCTTTCTCGGTTCTGCTTTCGGATATTTTATACTGGGACCCTTTACCTTTAATTTTCTTGCCAACTTCCAGGTAAGCGCTTTGAATATCGTTCAAACAAAACCTACTATTAATGATTATCTCGACAATCTTACCAATCTTATTATAGGATGTGGCATTGCATTTGAAATGCCCGTACTTGCATATGCACTTACCAAGATCGGCCTTATAACTCCAAACTTTCTGCGTCGTTCAAGAAAATACGCAATCGTTGTTATTTTAGTTGTGGCCGCAATCATTACACCAAGCCCTGACTGGTACAGCCAAACAATTGTCTTTCTTCCACTAATGGGTTTGTACGAATTGGGTGTAACAGTATCTTCAAGAGTATATAAACAGGAGCAGAAGAAAGAGCTCGAAGAATGGAGTTGATCTCAGTAACAGAGGTCAGTGGGTAGTAAGCAGTTGGCAAAGGTCAAATGGCAGTAAGCAGGCAATAACACATGATATTCAGTAGAAGTTACTATGTTGAAAAATAAGCCATTAACTCTAAAACTTAAGATGTATTTTAGATTTGATGAATAGTTTTAAAGATCTTATCGCTTATAAAAAAGCCGAAGAACAAGCTGATGAAATCTTTGAAATTTCCAAAACGTTTCCAATTGAAGAGAGATATAGTTTAACAGGTCAAATAAGGAGAGGTTCACGATCAGTCTGCATATGTATTGCAGAATCATACAGAAAAAGAATATATCCAGCCCACCTTGTTAGTAAATTAAGTGATGCGGATATGGAAAATGCAGAAACGGAAGTATGGTTGGATTTTTCAAAAGACTGCAAATATTTGACTGTCGAAAAATATGATAAACTTGTAGATCGTAATAATGAAATTGGAAAACTTTTGGGTTATATGATTAAGCATCCGGAGAAATATTGTTCTTATGATGAATAACCGAAATTTTAATTTCGTTAAACTGAATACTGCCAACTGCTTACTGTTAACTGAAAATATATGCAAACAACATTCGATCTTACCAGGCCCGTTGCCATAGGATGCGATCATGCAGGCTTTGAGTATAAGGAAGCAATCAAAAAATGGTTAATTGATGAAGGCTTGCAGGTAAAGGATTTTGGAGCGTATTCTCATGATTCTGTTGATTATCCTGATTTTGCACATCCCGTTTCGCAATTTGTAGAAAAAGGCAATGCGGCATTTGGAATACTGCTTTGTGGCTCTGCCAATGGCGTAGCAATCACCGCAAACAAACATCAAAATATCCGGGCTGCTCTTTGCTGGCAAAATGAAGTGGCCGAATTGGTTCGGCAGCATAATAATGCAAATATCATTTGTCTCCCCGCGAGGTTTATTGAATTATCGCTTGCCCTGGAAATGGTTGAAACCTTTATAAATACTGCTTTTGAAGGTGGCCGTCATGAAAGAAGGGTAAACAAAATGGTGCAGCTCCTTTAAATCTTCTGACAGGGAATGATTTGTCCCGGTAATACACCAAAAAATTTGCTCAATATTCAGTATGTTGCAATTAATGAAAGCTGCATCATTTAATGTTGAGGAAATTATTAAACTGCACAGGTTATATCCACAAGTAAAACATGCAAATATTTTCCATTGTACCTGCAGGCAATGCCGTTATGTAAACTTTCTATCAAATAATTTTTGTACCAATTGTGGGTATCCCGTAAAAGAGGAAGGTACTGCAACTCTTTACCATATAAGAATAAAACAGCGCAAGGAATCACTAAGAAAAACAGAGCAGGATGTGCAGATGGCACGTATTGTACTATATATCCTGAGTATTTTTTTCCTGTTTGGAGTTTTATTTTTATTCGGGCATCTTGATAGTCGTTATCTTCTGTCGCTGGTAAGTGTAACATTTTCAGGGTTGTTTTTTATGCTGGCACGATGGAGTTACTCAAAACCCTTTACCGCAATCATTACAGGATTTATAATTATCCTTACATTTTCTGCAGTTTCAATTTTTGGAGAATTTGTAAATGCCTTTACCACTGTTATTGGTGTCTACAGCATTTTCATAAACATGATATTAATTTATTTTTTATTACGCGGTGTACAGGGTGCTTATAAATATGATTTGATTAAAGAGGAAATGGAGATTGTATAATGCATAGTAATGAGGGAATAGAAGAAATGCACACCTGTGAAGAGTGTGATACGAGGGTAAAAGGCTACCAGCGCTTTTGTCATAACTGTGGCGCATATCTTGCTTTTGACGCAGAGCATATTAGTATTTTTAATAACAGCAATTTACAAACTGCTTTTTTCTTTTACGTTGTCTACCTGTTTATTTGTCTTACTGTAAAGTATACCAATTGGTTTGTCTCATATGGCCGCTTATTCTGGGTTGAGATTTTAATTGCAGTAATTACAATATTATTTGCAAGAATAAATCTCAGGTCTTTGAGGCAGGTATTGCGTTTTAATAATTTTAACTGGCTCACACTGGGTACAATAATTACAGCCGCTGTGATCTTTTCATCTGTGGTAAATATTTTTATTACCCAGATAAACATCTCAATATTCGGAACTCATACAAGTTTATACAATGGTTATCGGGTTTACCAGTTCCCTATACTCCTGATGTTTTACTCGATAGCCCTCGTACCAGCGATTTTTGAGGAACTTGCCTTCAGGGGAATTCTGTATAATTATCTTAATACTTTTCTTGACGAGAGATTGGTTGTAATGGTTACAGGCTTCAGTTTTGCTGCAATTCATCTCAATTTCTTTTCGCTGGTATGGCTTGTTCCATTCGGTATATTCATTGGAGGTTTAAGAAGACGATATAACACGCTTTGGTATGGAATAATATTCCATTTTGTATTTAATATTACGGCATGCCTGTTTGATTTGTACAGGCAGGGAGAACTGTGGTAACAGGTTCCAGTTTACCAATTTTCCAGTCTCCGGTTATTAGGAGTAGTTCCTACACCTTTATGTAAATTTTTCTTTTATCAAGCATATATGCAATAAGCCAGTAAAAAGCAATAATGAATAATGAATACAGCAGCGAACCATTTCTGAGATCCGCTGAAATATTCTTACACACGTGTTCATAAAACCATCCGAATGGGGAAACATAAGCAGGGTTTCCTGTACCGGGTGTACTATTGATACGAACTAAACTCAGTACACGGGGAAAAAACCCACTTAGCACGAAAATGAAGAGGGGGTTTTTGCCAAACACATCAAAGAAGCGGCTCCATGCACCTTTAACATTTTTAAATTCGATAAGAAACACTAAGATTGATAACGTAAAAATGGCAAGACCGGTTGAATAAATTACATAACTGCTCGTCCATATTTTTTTGTTGATGGGAAAAACAAGATCCCATGCATAACCGGCAAACACAAGCACTGCACCTGCAACAAAAAGATTGGAAAGCATTTCATAGGTCTTGCCTTTTTGTTGGATGTATTGCCCTACAACATAACCAAAAATAACCTGCACAATCGGTGTTAATGTACTGGCAATACCTTCGGGATCAAAAGCAACACCCTCACCATGATACATGTGTGCATCTCCTAAAATTGCTTTGTCAAGATTAGTTCCAAAATAACCCTGTAAACTGTAAGGATCATTTTTATCACCAAGGGTAAAACACAAAAACCAGTATGCAAGTAAAATAACAGCACTAAACACAAATGCACCCTTTGTCCTAAAAAAGTAAATAACAAGTGAAGCAAAAAAATAAGCTAAGGCTATGCGCTGCAATACCCCGAAAATTCTTATACCGTGAAGCACGCCATCATTAGTTGTCCATTCCCAGGGTTTAAAAATAATCTGATCGTTGCTCCACATCAGGAAAGGGCTCCAGTTAAGAAAGAGACCAATTGAAAAGATCAGCAATGTTCGCTTAAAAACTTTCTTTAAAAAATAACCTGTCCCCTCCTGCTCCATGCGAGGCATTACAAAAGACATTGCATTGCCAACAGCAAAAAGAAAAAATGGAAATACCAGATCAGTAGGAGTGCAGCCATGCCATTTGGCATGATCAAGTGGTGCATATACATGTTCGCCGGAGCCCGGGTTATTTACCAGTATCATAAATGCAACAGTTGCGCCGCGGAAAACATCAAGAGAATAATACCGCTTTTTCATAAAAATTATCAGCAATAAAATTAGTTATGCTCCCGGAAAGCTGAAGTAATTTTTATTCCCATTTTATGAGTATGTTCTTAAAACAATGCGTGTATACCGTTTTGTTAAACCTTTTATGCACATAGTAAAATCCCTATCTTTGCTGCCGCATTTATTTTGTATGTGAGTATGCATAACCTAGATAGTTGAGTATCGGTCCTTCTTATATGATCGATACTTTTTTTTAACCGTATGTGACTCACGTGGCGAAGCTTTGTATATATTTATCGAATGTAAATTAAGCAGTATGATAAAATATCTGTGCTGTTTAGCACTCGTGTTCTTCCTATTTATACCAAACAGCTCTTTTTCCCAGGACATCTTTCGAACTAATAATCTGCGTGAAATTAACGTTGATCAAATAAGCGACAACGATATCATGAAATACCTGCAACAATTAAAAGCGATGGGTATAACACAGCAGCAGGCAGAGCAGGCAGCCATTTCAAAAGGGATGCCGATATCCGAAATCCAAAAATTAAGACAAAGAATTCAAAAATTAAATATAACCAACCAACCTCAAAATAATTTACCCAAGCAGGGAAATCTAAACCAGGTGTTACCTCAGCCAGGCATAGATACTACCTCTTTACTCGATACAACAAAAAAGGAAATTAGACCTTTGATTGATCCGAAAATATTTGGCTCAGAATTATTCAACAATACTTCTCTCAACTTTGAACCCAACTTGCAAATTGCAACGCCTGTTAATTATGAACTGGGCCCCAACGATGAACTTAATATTTCAGTGTATGGCCTCCAGGAAATTTCTCATACACTTGACATAACTCCTGAAGGTAATATCACCATTCCACAGGTGGGTGAAATTAAAGTGGCCGGTCAAACAATTGAAGAAGCAAGACAACAGATTTTTAATGCGATGAGCAATTCAATTTATCCAACACTAAAAAACGGGAGATCAAAATTATCTGTTACACTTGGTAATATCAGGAGCATTCGCGTAACTATTATTGGGGCTAACAGGCCCGGGAATTTTACAGTGCCTTCACTGACATCGGCATTTAACGCCTTGTTCCTTGCCGGTGGCCCAACATCATTTGGAAGCTTTAGAGAGATAGAATTAATTAGGAATAATAAAGTGTTCAGGAAGATCGATCTGTACAGGTTTTTGGTAAACGGTGACCAGTCAGACAATGTAACATTAAAAGATAATGATGTTATCAGGATTCCTTCTTATAACGCAAGGGTTGACATAGAAGGATATGTAAAACGACCAGGTTATTTTGAAGTGCTTGAAGGAGAAACCTTCCGCGACTTATTAAAATATAGTTCCGGTTTTTCAGACAGTGCTTATCGCGCTTCGATCAGGGTTACACAGTTTACCGACAAAGAATTAAAGGTAAAAGACATTAGTGCAAACGACTATTCAAATTATCAGCCGCAGGATGGAGATCTTATTAATGTTGATAAAGTTTTACAAAGATTTTCAAACCGGGTTATTATTTCAGGAGCAGTATTCAGGCCGGGAGCTTACGAGCTGGTCCCGGGCATGACTGCAGGTGATCTGATTAAAAAAGCTGATGGTTTAACAGAAGATGCTTATGCGGGGAGGGCACAGATATTCAGGTTGAATGAGGATCTTTCAAAAGGTATTTTATCTTTTAATGCCCTGGACGTTTCTCCTATTCCGCTAAAAAGAGAGGACTCTCTTGTTGTAAAATCGATTTTTGATTTGAGAGATGAATATTATGTTTCGGTGCAGGGAGAAGTTAGAAAACCCGATTTTTACGCATATAGTGATAGCCTTACACTAAAGGATATTATTTTACAAGCCGGAGGATTCACAGATGCCGGGTATGCTCAAAACATAGAAGTGGCAAGACTTATCAGCAGGGATACAGTAACTAACCAGGATGTACGGTCAAGTGAAATCATTAACATAAACGGGTCGGACGATCTTTCGTCCCAGGGAAAAAACATACAACTAAAACCCTATGATATTATAACAATCAGGCGCAAGCCTGGTTATGCTGAAATGCAAAGCATTAAAGTAATCGGGGAAATACAGCATCCCGGTCTGTATGTTTTGGAGAAAAGGGAAGAGCGTGTAAGTGATCTTTTAAAACGGGCTGGTGGATTTACTCCTGAAGCATATAAAGAAGGAGCTTTCTTAAAAAGATACAACGATGATACAATTATGACTATACGAAGACAAACTATTGAAAATATACAACAGCAATTAAATGATTCAACAACTCAGGTTACAAACAATATAGAACGGCGATTCGATCAGATACCATTAAATATTGCAAAAATACTTTCAAGTCCCGGCTCTGCTGAGGACGTGGTTTTAAAAGCAAGAGATGAATTAATAGTACCAAAATATACAGCCGAAGTTAAAATGAGTGGCAGTGTGCTTTTTCCTACCCAAATACCATATGACCAAAAATATGATTTCAAAGATTACATCTCTTCGGCAGGAGGATTCGCTGATGGTGCACGAAAAAATAAGGCATATATATTATATGCCAACGGCAAAGCTCAGACAATAAAAAAATTCTTATTTTTTAAAAACTATCCTACGGTAAAACCCGGCGCTGAAATAATTGTACCTGCAAAAGACGAAACAAAAAATAGATTAACGACAGGAGAAATCATTGGCATTTCAAGCGCTCTTACTTCTTTGGCGGGTGTAGTAATTGCGATTTTGAAGTTATAAAAGTAATTCGATGAGCGAAGCACAGCAAGAAATTTCTTTAAAAGATCTGGTTCAGAAAATAAAGGGATTGATTAATTACCTTTTTACTAAATGGATATGGATATGTGTTGCAGGTCTTGTGTTTGGTAGCATTGCTTTAATATATGTATGGTTGTCGAAACCGAAATATACGGCAGAGGTAAGTTTTATATTATCCAACAATAGTCAAAATAATGGAAGCTTTTTTAGCATTGCAAGCCAGTTTGGAATTAATTTAGGTAGTGGAAATACAGATGCATTTTCTGGCGATAATATTATTTCGCTGATGAATTCAAGAATAATGGTGCAAAAAGCCTTACTGGAAAAACCGCCCGGACAAAATGAAACGCTGGTAAATATCCTGGTAAAAGAACTTGAAATGGATGAAGGCTGGAATGGAAATGACCGGACAAAAGGTGCATACCCTTTTCCTATGGATGATTCTAAAATGAGCTATGTGCAGGACAGTTTATTCAGATCTGTTTATGAAATGGTAAGAGATAATTTTCTTGAGGTTTCAAGACCTGACGATAATCAAGCGGTATATATAGTTTCCACAACCTCGACCAACGAAATATTTTCTTTATACCTTACAAAGTTTCTGGTAGAATCCACCTCAAAATTTTATATTGACACCAAAACAAGTGTTGCAAAAAGCAATCTCGATATGCTGCAGCACGAGGCCGATAGTTTGCGATCGCTTTTAAGCGCTTCTATTTCCTCTACAGCGAGGGTATATGATTATACTTTTAATTTAAACCCTGCATTACAGTCGCAGCGTGCTCCCGCCCAGGAAGGGCAATTAAGAGTTACTGTATTGGGTACAGCGTATGGCGAGGTTTTAAAAAATCTTGAGCTTGCCAAAATCAATCTTCAGCAGCAAACTCCTTTGTATCAGATTCTTGATGAGCCTCACCTTCCCTTGCGTGCAGAAAAAACAAGCCGGCTAATAGCGCTAATTTTCGGCGGCTTTACTGGCGGCTTTCTTGTGATTTGCTTCTTACTCGGAAGAAAGATTTTTATAGGACTTTGGTATTAACCACGATAACAGGAGGAGAGTCCTTAGTTTGTTTACAGTCATTTCGTGGTGGCTTTGATTTTTATCATAAACATTAAAAACAGAAATTGAAGTTACAGGGAAAAAAAATTATAGTAACCGGAGCCGATGGATTTATTGGCAGCCATTTAGTGGAAGAATTAATTCAGCAAGGTGTGAAAGTAAAAGCATTTGTTTATTATAATTCATTTAATAATTGGGGATGGATAGATTCTTTAGAGAAAAATATTCAAAAAGAAATTGAAATATTTTCCGGTGATATCCGGGATGCATACAATGTGAAAAAGGCAATGGAAGATTGTGACATGGCTTTTCATCTTGCAGCTTTAATCGCTATTCCGTATAGTTACTACTCACCTGAAAGTTATGTAGAAACAAATGTAAAAGGCACCCTGAATGTTTTGCAGGCTGCCAAAGAATTATCCTTACAAAAGATTTTAGTTACCTCCACTTCAGAAATTTATGGCACTGCATTATATACTCCGATTGATGAGAAGCATCCAAAGCAGGGGCAGTCTCCCTATTCCGCGACTAAAATAGGCGCAGATGCAATTGCTGAATCTTTTTACAGAAGTTTTAATTTGCCGATCACGATTGTAAGACCTTTTAATACTTATGGACCAAGACAATCTGCGCGTGCTGTGATACCAAATATCATCATTCAGTTATTAAATAAAGAAAGGGAAATTAAGCTTGGTTCATTGCATCCCACAAGAGATTTGGTTTTTGTGAAAGATACTGTAAATGGTTTTATTGAAATTGCACAATCAGATGAGTTTATGGGGGAGGAAGTAAATATTGCAACCGGAACAGAAATTTCTATTGGCAATCTTGCGAAAAAAATTATTGATCTGCTTGGCTCAAATGCAACCATTGTGAGCGAGCAGCAAAGAATAAGACCGGAAAAAAGTGAAGTAGAAAGATTACGGGGCGACAATAAAAAAATTATGCAGCATACAAAATGGGCACCGCAATATTCTATTGACGAAGGTTTGCAGTGCACCATTGAATGGTTTAAGAAAAAAGAAAACCTCTTACATTACAAAGCCGGTATTTATAATGTTTGAAAATATTGTAGCGTTTATACGCCAGCAATTTAATACTGAAGATTTTATTCCCCTGCATGCGCCTGTTTTTAAAGGCAATGAAAAAAAATATGTTCTCGATACAATCGATTCCACTTTTGTTTCATCAGTAGGCGAATATGTGAACAGGTTTGAAAAAATGATTTGCGATTATACGAATGCCAAGTATGCAATTGCTGCAGTGAACGGTACTACTGCATTACACCTTTCGCTATTGATAAATGAAGTAAAACAAGGCGATTTAATCATCACCCAACCGCTTAGTTTTGTTGCAACATGCAATGCGATAAGTTATTTAAAAGCCGGTCCGGTTTTTATTGATGTGGATGCAACTACTTTATCGCTTTCTGCAGAAAAATTAAATCTTTACCTGAAAGAAAACACTTGTATAAAAAGCAATGGATGTTTTCATAAACAAACAGGAAGAAGAATAAGAGCATGTGTGCCTATGCACACTTTTGGACAGGCTGCAGAAATTGATGCGATTGAGGAAATCTGCAAAAGGTTCAATATAATATTGATTGAAGATGCGGCAGAATCTTTGGGTACAATTTATAAGGGAAAACACACCGGCACTTTTGGTGTATGCGGTATATATAGTTTTAACGGAAACAAAACGATCACTTGCGGCGGAGGCGGCATGATTGTTACAAATAATAAACAACTTGCTGCAACAGCCAAACATCTAAGCACACAGGCAAAAGTTTCACACCCGTGGGATTTTGTGCATGATGAAGTGGGATACAATTACAGGTTGCCAAATATTAATGCGGCATTGGCTTGTGCACAAATGGAGCAAATAGAAAAATTAATCGCGGCCAAAAGAAAGCTGGCATTGGCGTATAAAAATTTTTTTTACTCTACGCCCTATAAATATATCAGTGAACAGGAAAATGTAAGATCAAATTACTGGCTTAACGCAATCGTATTAAGAAATGAAGATGAGAGAAATGCGTTTCTTACCTATACCAATAGTAAAAATGTAATGACGAGACCTTGCTGGCGATTGATGAATAAGCTTAATATGTTTAAAGACGCACCTGCAGATAATTTAGATAATGCTGAATGGATTGAGAAGAGGCTTGTAAACATTCCAAGCAGCCCGGTTATATAATATTAATTTTTAAAATGATTATTGCAAATTTTTTGCAGAGCGGTTTTCAAAAATCCCTCTCCTTTGGAGAAGAGTTTTGGAGTGAGGTTGTATGAAAAAAATCTGTTTGGCAGGATATTCAGGCCATGGCTATGTGGTAGCAGAAATTATTACTCTTTTGCATTACATACTGATCGGGTATATTGATTTGGAGGAAAAAAAATTCAATCCTTTTAAGCTGGAATATTTTGGCAACGAAAATGAAATTGATATGTCTCAACTTGCAAAAGAGCATATTCATATTGCCTTGGGTTTGGGTGATAATAAAGCGAGAAAAAATCTTTTCGAAAATTTAAAAAGGAATAAAGTTTCAATTGAAACACTACGACATCCCCGGGCTTCAGTTTCTGATTTATCTTCTGCTGATGAAGGTACGGTTGTAATGTCATCCGTTATTATAAATCCATTCGTAAAAATTGGCAAAGCTGTTATTTGCAATTCTGGTTGTATAATAGAACATGAATGTATAATAGAAAATTATGTACACATAGCGCCGGGGGCTGTGTTAGCCGGGAACGTTTTTGTTGGTGAAAGTTCTTTTATTGGCGCCAATGCCTTTGTAAAGCAGGGAATAAAAATCGGGAAGAATGTAACGGTAGGTGCAGGCTCTGTTATTCTTAAGAATGTTGAGGATAATACCATTGTTTATGGGAATCCTGCTAAAATAAAAAATGCGTGAACCAAACCATTATCATAGCTGAAGCGGGAGTGAACCACAACGGTGATATTGAACTTGCTAAAAAATTAATTGATGCTGCTGCAGATGCAAAAGCCGACTATGTAAAATTTCAAACTTTTAAAGCTGAAAAACTAGTCACAAAATCGGCGGACAAGGCTGCATACCAAAAAAAGAATGCTCAGAGAGAAGAAGGACAGTTTGAAATGCTGAAAAAATTAGAGCTTTCTGAAATTGATCATATTGAGTTGATTGATCATTGTGTATCAAAAAAAATAAAATTTCTTTCTACTGCATTTGATGCAGACAGTATTTATTTATTAAAAAAGCTCGGCATTACTCTGGGTAAAATTCCGTCAGGTGAAATTACAAACCTGCCTTACCTGCGGTTGATGGCGCAGTCATTTCCTGAAATTATTTTATCAACAGGCATGGCTGATATGGAAGAAATTTCAGCAGCGCTTAATGTTATTGTTCATGAAGGCATCAATAAAAACAGCATAACAATTTTGCATTGCAACACAGAATATCCTACACCAATGAGTGATGTAAACCTTCTTGCGATGCTCGATATACAAAAGCATTTTGCAACTAAAGTTGGCTATTCAGATCATACATTAGGCATTGAGGTGCCTGTTGCAGCAGTGGCTTTGGGCGCATCAGTATTAGAAAAACATTTTACGCTTGACAGGAAAATGGATGGGCCTGATCATGCAGCTTCATTGGAACCAAATGAATTAAAGGCAATGATTGATTCCATAAGAAATATTGAAAAGGCTTTGGGGACTGGTGTTAAAAAGCCTTCTCCGTCAGAAATAAAAAATAAACCGATAGCAAGGAAAAGCATTGTGGCTGCGAAAAAAATTAAAAAGGGAGAAATATTTTCTGAAGAGAACTTAACGGTGAAAAGACCTGGAAATGGTATTTCCCCGATGAGATGGGATGAAGTAAAAAATAAAAAAGCGATCAGAGATTTTGAAGAGGATGAACTAATTGTTTTGTAATGAAGAAAATTTGTGTTGCAACAGGTAGCCGCGCAGAATATGGTTTACTGAAACCTTTGCTTATTGAAATTTGCAAACAAAAAAATTGGCAACTGCAATTAGTTGTTACCGGCATGCACTTATCACCTGAATTTGGGTTGACATTTAATGAAATTGAGAAAGATGGTTTTAAAATAACAAAAAAAATAGAGATACTCTTATCAAGTGATTCTCCTGAGGGGGTAGTAAAATCTATTGGCTTAGGTGCAATAGGATTTGCAGATGCATTAAAAGAACTTCAACCTGATCTTGTTATTATTTTAGGCGATAGGTTTGAAATGCTATCAATTGCCGAAGCGGCATTAATTTTTAAAATTCCCGTTGCTCATTTACATGGAGGGGAGATAACCGAAGGCGCTTACGATGATTCTATAAGACATGCAATTACAAAGATGAGCCATTTGCATTTTGCTTCCACGGAAATTTACAAGAATCGCATAATTCAAATGGGCGAAAATCCTGACTGTGTTTTTAATGTAGGAGCAATTGGCTTAGATAACATTAAACTTTTAACATTACTATCAAAATCAGATCTTCAAAAAAGACTAAACATTGTTTTTAAAACGCATAATTATTTAATTACATTTCATCCTGCTACCCTTAACGAAACAACTGCTGCGTTAGAGTTTGAACAATTAATTGCTGCGCTTAAAAAGCAAGAAAATAGTTTATTCATCTTTACAAAATCAAATGCGGATAATGGAGGCAGGCTCATTAATGAATTAATTGACAAGTATGTTTCTCTCCGTCCCGAAAATTCTATTGCATTTACATCGTTAGGTCAGCAGTTATATTTATCTGTGATGCAATATATGGATGCAGTAGTAGGTAATAGTTCGAGTGGTATCATTGAAGCTGCATCTTTTAAAGTTCCTGCAATAAATATTGGAGACCGGCAAAAAGGAAGAATTCATACTAACAATGTTGTTAATTGCAAATCCGAGCAGAAGGAAATTGAAAAAGCGTTTGAATCAGTAAAACTCCCTGCCTTTAAGAGAACCTTACAAAAAATCATAAATCCTTACGGATCTGGCAATACAGCTTCATCTATTACTAAAGTGCTAAAAAATACAGAATTGAAAAAACTTATTCCCAAAAAGTTTTATGATATAAAAATTAACACAGAATGAACGGTTTTAAAGAACATATTATTCATACCAATTGCACCATCCGCGATGCTCTTGCAATTCTTGATAAGCAAGGTCTAATCGCGAATGTTTTATTTATTGTTGATGATGAAAGTGTGTTGCAAGGGAGTATAACGGATGGGGATATAAGGCGCGGATTTTTAAAAGGCCTGGATATTAATGTATCCGTTCAGCAGGCAATGAAAAAAGATTGCCGTTATTTAACTAAAGGCGCTATCAATAAAAAAGAAATGGATTTATGTAAATCGCGTGGCATATTTTTTCTTCCGGTAGTAGATGAGAAGAAAAAAATTATTTCCGTTCTAAATTTAAAAAAATATAAAAGCTTTATTGCGCTTGATGCAGTGCTAATGGCCGGAGGTAAAGGCAAAAGATTACATCCGCTTACTGAAACAATGCCAAAGCCGCTGTTAAAAATTGGTGACCGCCCTATTCTTGAGCATAACATTGACAGGCTTAAAAACTTCGGAATTAAAAATGTTTTTATCAGTATTAATTATCTCGGTGAAAAAGTAATAGAGCATTTTGGAGACGGATCAACGAAAGGAATCAATATTTCTTACATTAGAGAGGGTAGGCCTTTAGGTACAGTAGGTTCAATAAAGCTCGCAGAAAAAGATTTTGTTGAAGATACTATTCTCATTATGAATTCAGACCTGCTTACAACTATTGATTTTGCTGAATTTTATGATACGTTTGTTTCAAGCGATGCAGACATGGCTGTTGCTGTAACAAGTTATTATGTTGATATTCCTTATGCAGTAATGGAACTGAATGGAGATAACACCGTAAAATCATTAAAAGAAAAACCCCGCTACACCTATTACTCAAATGCAGGTATTTATTTGGTGAAGAAAAGTGTTCTTTCATACATACCGAATGATGAAGTATTTGACAGCACAGACTTGATGGAAACATTAATTAAAGAAGGCAAAAAATTAATTACGTATCCTATTCTTGGCTACTGGCTTGATATTGGGAAACTAGATGATTATAAAAAAGCACAGGAGGATATCAAACACTTAGAGGTTGATTTTTAACAGTAAGATATTTTATTGTTGTTCTTAGAGCGAAAATTTTGATTAACCAATTTTGATGAATGCAGTAATAATTGTTGCCCGTCTGGAATCAGAAAGGCTGCCGCAAAAACACTTGCAAATAGTTGAAGGGCTTCCTTTAATAAAATGGTTAACTGAAAGAATTAAATTTCATTTTCGGAAACAAATTGCCGAAGGTTTAAAAATTATTATTGCTTCCCCTGCAACGTTGCTTAATAAAAAGTTTGAAGATGTGTATAAAGATGATATTGTTGAAACTTTCAGAGGCGATGAAAACAATGTGCCCTGGCGAGTAATGGAATGCAGCAACGAGTTTAATTTGAATACAGTAGTAATTGCGGATGGTGACAATTTTTTGCTGTCAATGGAAGCAATAGAAACTGTGTTGGAAAATCTTGCAACAGGAATATTAGTTGCAAAAACAGAGGGGCTGCCATTAGGCATGAATGTAATAGGTTGGCATGCGTCTCATCTGAAATCAACATTGAATGAAAATAAATTTCAGCTGCTGGAAACAGGTTGGAGCAGGATTTTTAAATCAAAAGAAATAAAAAGGCTCCCGTTCGAGTTTACATTATTCCCGCAATTTGATATGCTGCGCTTTACTACCGATTATCCTGAAGATTTGCAATTCATGCAAAAAATGTTTCAGTCGCTTGGCGATAGAGTTTTATCTGCATCTTCAAATGAAATAATTAAAACTGCAGTAGACAGTAAATTTTTTGAGCTGAATGGTTTTTTATCCAAAATTTACTTTGACAACTTTTATAAAAAAATGGATGAGGAAAAAGTGATCAATCATGAAGAAAATATTTAGAATAAACTTACGCCATTTTATTTTAAATGTGGTAGATGCATTAGCGGGAAGCTTAGACATTTTAGAAAAAGTAAGCGATCGCAAAGGGCTCAAGCCACTTTTGTTTAAATGACAATTCTTATAGTTATCAACTTTTGAGTCGTGAAAACATTGATACATATCGGCATTCATAAAACGGGTAGTACTTTTTTACAATACAATTACTTTCCGGCAATTAAGGGCATAAATTATTTTCATAGCCCTGTTGCTTTTACAAACTTGCTGCAAAGCGGATGTTCTTTAGACAAGGATCTATTATTATCGTGTGAAGGTTTTTCAGGCATGCCATGGAATGCTTTATGGAAGGATGGGATACAAAATGACTTTCATTGGATCAATTCTTTTGAAAAAACCATTTGCAATCTCCATAAATTAATTCCTGAGGCCGATTTACTTATTTTTTTACGGCAGCATGGTGATCTCCTTTTATCCATGTATAAACAGTATGTCCAGGAAGGCGGCATTTTGAAATTTGATGAATTTTTTTCAGAGACAGGTGTAATCAGAAAGGAGGATTTGAATTACACTTTCAGAATAAAAAAAATATGCAGTTTATACAACAACGTGTATGTATTGTCATACGAGGATTTTAAAAAATATGGAAATAAATTTTTTGACAGCTTTATAGCAAATGAATTGAATTTAGTCCGTGATGATTTATTAATCGATAAATCAAAATTTAACAGGAGTGTCTCCGGTTCCAAACTCGAATTACTTAGAAAGATCAATAAAGTATATCGAAAATTTCCGTTTCGATTGAGCAATTTTTTAAACTGCCTTGG
>DATBFI010000387.1:0-6762 GCA_036558585.1 Chitinophagaceae bacterium | reverse complement strand
TACTCCATCTGCATTTCCCGTGGAGTTGCTCACATTGAGCAATGAAAAAGGAGTAAGACTTCGTGCAACGGTAAGTGAGTTTGGCCCCGTGCTGTTAAGCAAAATACTTGGACTAAATGATACACAGGGAGGATTGCTTGCAATAATATTTAAGTATTGCGATGATAATAAGCTGCCTTTGCTTGATCTGAAAGATTTTATAAAAGTGTTGCAATTTGTCGGCAACGAGGGCAGAAGTGAAATAGAAAAAGAGTATGGTAAAATCTCAACTACATCAACAGGCACTATACTGCGTAAAGTGATAGAGTTGCAGCAACAGGGTGCCGATATATTTTTCGGTGAACCGAGTTTTGAAGTGAACGATTTAATGCGCATATATGATGATGGCAGAGGAGTGATAAACATTCTTCGTGTAACGGATATGCAGAACAGGCCAAAATTATTTTCCACTTTCATGCTACAATTGCTGGCAGAACTGTATGCAAGCTCTCCCGAAGAGGGTGATCTTGACAAACCAAAACTGGTAATGTTTATTGATGAAGCTCATTTACTTTTTGAGGAGGCAACGGATGTTTTATTAAAGCAAATAGAAACAGTAATTAAATTGATTCGTTCAAAAGGGATTGGTATTTTCTTTTGCACTCAAAACCCGCAGGATGTTCCCGCCCCGATCCTGGGCCAGCTGGGTTTAAAAGTGCAACACGCTTTACGTGCTTTTACAGCAGTTGACAGAAAAACAATTAAACAGGCGGCAGAAAATTTTCCCGAAACAGAATTTTATAAAACTGAAGACCTGCTTACACAAATGGGGATAGGCGAGGCATTGGTTACATTGCTGAATGAGAAGGGAATTCCAACGCCACTTGTGCATACAATGCTTTGTCCGCCAAGAAGCCGCATGGATATTTTGAGCGATATCGAAATAGATGCGTTAGTGAACAAAAGCAAGCTTGCTCCAAAATATAATCGCGAGATAAACAATGAGAGCGCTTATGAAATATTAAGTGCAAAGCTCGATGAAGCTGCTCAAAAAACCCAGGAAGCACAAAAGAGTAAGGAACAGGCAAAAGTGAATAAAAAACCGGCGAAAGAGCCAGGTTTCTTTGATAATCCTGCGGTTCGGCAAGTTGAAAGAACTGCAGCCTCCGTTATAACGCGAAGTTTACTGGGTGCATTAGGTTTGGGAGGAAGATCAAAAAGAAGCAGCAGGTTGTGGTAGTAAAAGACCAAGGCCAGTACAGAACACCTCAGCATTAAATTAAACTGCAGCGAAATACAACATTGGCTTATACATTAAACCTGAAATGCATGATATCTCCATCCTCAACCACATAATCTTTACCCTGAACTGCTAATTTACCATTCTCCCTGCAGGCCGTTTCTGAGCCATACTTTATAAAATCAGCATATTTCATAACTTCAGCGCGGATAAATCCTTTTTCAAAATCAGTGTGAATAACACCTGCAGCCTGTGGTGCAGTCATGCCTCTTGTAATCGTCCAGGCACGAACTTCTTTTTCACCGGCAGTAAAATATGTTATTAGATTTAGTAAGTGATATGTTGCTTTAATTAATCTTGCTACGCCACTTTCATGCAATCCCATATCCTCTAAAAACATTTGCCGGTCTTCATAATTTTCCATTGCTGCTATTTCGCTTTCAATGGCTGCACTGATGTAAAGTATTTCGGCATTCTCACTCTTCACTGCTTCTTCTACTGCCTGCGTATATTTGTTTCCTTTGATTACAGATTGCTCATCTACATTACATACATAGATCACAGGCTTCATTGTTAAGAGAAAGAGATCATCAACATGTTTTGCTTTTTCTTCAGCGCTTACTTCAAATGCTCTTGCGTTTTTTCCCTGCTCGAGATATTTTTTTAGTTGCTGAAGAATTTCAAGTCCGCGGATTGCATCTTTATCACCACCTGTGCGTGCCTGCTTTTCTGTGCGTGAAATTTTTTTCTCCACGCTGTCTAAATCTTTCAACTGCAATTCAGTGTCAATAATTTCTTTGTCGCGTACAGGGTTTATACTGCCGTCAACATGGATAACATTGGGATCATCGAAGCATCGCATTATATGGATGATGGCGTCAGTATTTCTTATGTTGCCCAAAAACTGGTTTCCCAATCCCTCACCCTTGCTTGCACCCTTTACCAAACCGGCAATATCAACGATTTCTACTGTCGTAGGAACTACGCGTTGAGGTTTTACCAACTTTTCCAACCGGATCAAACGATCGTCGGGAACCGTTATTACGCCTACATTTGGTTCTATTGTACAAAAAGGAAAATTAGCAGCCTGCGCCTTCGCATTGCTCAAGGCGTTAAATAAAGTTGATTTTCCAACATTCGGTAAACCCACAATTCCGGCTTGAAGTGCCATATTAATGGTTAAGATTTTTGATTTTCGATTTTCGATTTGTCCTTTACTGCAACATGCAACATGCAACATGCAACATGCAACATGCAACATGCAACATGCAACATGCAACATGCAACATGCAACATGCAACATGCACTTTTTTTCGAGGCGCAAAAGTAATAATCCTGTCATAAAATTGAAGTCTTAATTTATTTAGCTGTTGACAGCTCCTTCTTTAGTGTGGACATTATTTATGCTACACATTGAAACTTTAATTTACTTTCGGCCTTTTCACTTACTGCCCCTTTAGGAGACGGGACGTCATGGCATTAAATATTGTTTGGATCGCATTCATAGTTCTTGCTTTTATCATTGCATTGATAAAATCCATTTTTCTCAACGATACAACCATTTTCAAAACTTTAGTGGATGGCATTTTTGATTCAGCCAAATCATCTGTTCTTGATGTTGCCTTTCCTCTTGCAGGAACAATGATATTTTTTCTGGGACTCATGAACATCGCAGAAAAAGCAGGGGCCATCAACTGGCTTGCAAGAAAATTAAATCCCTTTATGAAACGATTGTTTCCTGAAGTGCCTGATGGCCATCCGGCAATGGGAGAAATGGTGATGAATTTTAGCGCCAACATGTTGGGTCTCGATAATGCAGCGACTCCTTTTGGCTTGAAAGCCATGCAAAGTTTACAAGACCTGAATCCTGATAAGGAAACGGCAAGCAATGCACAGATCATGTTCCTTGTTTTGCATACAAGTGGTCTTGTATTAATACCTCTTTCAATCTTTACCTACCGTCTCGCCGTTGGTTCAACAGATGCAACAAGTGTGTTTATTCCCTGTGTAGCAGGAACAGTTATTACAACGCTTGCAGCCATCATTATTGTTGCGATCAAACAAAAACTGAAATGGGATTTTGTTTTGGCTGCGTGGATAATTGGAATAACAGCGATTATAGCTGCATTGTTGATTGGCGTTTCTTTCATGAGTTCGGAAACGAAAAACATTTTTAGCACGGTTACAGGCAATCTTGTTCTGCTCATTATCATTGTCGCTATAATCGTTGGTGGTGTTTGGAAAAGGATCTCTGTCTTTGATGCATTTATTGAAGGAGCAAAAGATGGATTTAACGTGGTACTGAAGATAATTCCTTACCTCGTTGGGTTGCTTGTTGCTATCCGTGTGTTCAGGGACAGTGGTGCCCTGGGTTATGTTACAGACGGCATTAGTTACCTTATTCATTTGGCAGGGCTTAATACTGATTTTGTTCCTGCCTTACCGACAGCTATTATGAAACCATTCAGCGGAAGTGGTGCCCGCGGTTTAATGATCGATGCGATGAAAACTTATGGGCCCGACAGTTTTATCGGCAAGCTTGCCTGTACGTTTCAAGGAAGTGCTGATACAACATTTTATATTCTTGCCTTATATTTTGGAAGTGTTGGCATAAAGAAGGTTCGTTATTCTGTCTGGGCGGGTCTTGCTGCGGATTTTATCGGTGTAATTGCCGCGATAATTATAGGGTATATTTTCTTTAAATAGTTTTGTTCGATTTTCATAATCGCACAGTCTGCAGGTGATGAAAATACAAGATTGTATTCTAATTTAATTAAAGAAACGCTTTTGTAGTTCAATTAAACAATGTACACGAAAGGCAGAAAAGTTAGTTTGTTGTCCTGTCTTTCTGGAAAACAGCAGCAGAGGTTTTTTGTGTGCTGCCATATTTTATCAGGGTATTTACTATGTTTTTTACAATATTCACTGGTATAGCATAAGAATAGCCGGCATAGCTACCTGTTGGTGATATAAAAGCTGTGTTGATGCCAATGAGTTTTCCATGGCTGTTTACCAATGCACCACCACTGCTTCCGAAATTTATTGCAGCATCAGTTTGTATAAAGGACTGAACCGCATTTTCCTGTTCTTTATTACCAGTAATTCTTGCCTTGCCGCTGACAATGCCCGCAGTTACCGTTGCATCGAGGTTAAAAGGATACCCAATTGCAAGAACCCATTGACCGGTATAAATTTCATCACTATTGCCATAAGGCAGAAAGGGAAGGCTATTGGCGTTGATCTTAATAACGGCAAGGTCTGATTTAGCGTTGGTCCCGATTACAGAAGCTTTAAATTTTTTGTGATTTGCAAGTGTAACTGTTATTTCATCTGCATTTTTAATAACGTGGTTGTTGGTAACAATATACCCGTCTTTGCTTAAGATAACGCCGCTGCCGCCACCTCTTTGCTCAGGTATTGTGGAAGGTTCGTTTAAAAAATCCTCAAAAGGATTATCGTCATCGAAATCATGAAAGGGACTTTCCAAATTATTCTTCACTTGCTTCCGTTTTATTTTTGTCTGAATATGCACAACTGCGGGTGTTGCGATAGAGATCGCATTGGTGAAGTCAGCAGTTTCACCATGCCGGTTATTCCTGAAATCAACATTATGCACAGGTAAATCTTGTGATTCCTGCAATTGTTCGTAATAGCCCTGGTTGAACTTTGCATAAATAAATACAGTGATAGTTGCAACGGCAACGCTAATTGCAATGGTTAAAATGATATTCCTGTATTTCATGCCTTTTTTTGCAAAAGAACAAAGCAATTTTTATTGCTCATGTACAGGACATCCCATTTAACAAAAAATTTACGAATTTATTCGTAGATATTGGTTATAGATCGTCGCGGCATAAAAGTCGCTTTTGTTTTTCAGGAATCTCAAATTGGTTATACTTTCGCAATGAATCATCCACATGAATGTGGTTACCGTTGCGGACTTTAATGCAGGCTATCTATTCTTGAATGCAGACCAGCTATTCCTGCCATCGTAATTATTTTGTTTTTTTACTTCGCAGGACAGAATATTTACAGCTCTTTCAAATCCCCGGATGATTTAATAAATCATCCTGTTAAGTTTACTTTAATCCCTTTATTTTCCCTAAATTCTCTTACCTTTGCCGCCTCAAAAAAATTGACCAGCTATTTTTTGTACTCATAAGCAATCAGAACGCTGAAGTGATCCCGGTTGCCGGGAAATCTTCTCTGAACAGAGTGCTAAAGCTGGTAACCAAAAAAGAAGATTTAAAACACAACTTCCTTCTCCCTTTAGGAAAGGGGGTATAAACATAAAGTATGGCAGACTTACGATTTCAAAGAAACTTTGGTATTGCTGCGCACATTGATGCGGGCAAAACCACCTGTACAGAACGCATTCTGTATTACACGGGTATGAGCCATAAGATTGGTGAAGTGCACGAGGGAGCGGCAACAACTGACTGGATGGAACAGGAAAAAGAACGTGGTATTACCATTACTTCTGCTGCAGTTACCTGCTACTGGAATTTTCCCACAGCGCAGGGCAAAGCCGTACCTGATACCAAAAAATATAAATTCAACATTATTGATACTCCGGGACACGTTGACTTTACCGTAGAAGTAGAGCGCAGTATGCGTGTACTGGATGGTCTTGTAGCGTTGTTTAGTTCTGTTGATGGGGTGGAACCCCAGAGCGAAACAGTGTGGCGCCAGGCAAATCGTTACGGCGTTCCGCGTATTGGCTTTGTAAATAAAATGGACCGTGCCGGCGCTGACTTCCTGATGGTGGTAAAACAAGTGCGTGAAATGCTTGGCGCAAAATCTGTTCCGCTTCAGTTACCGATCGGTGCTGAAGATAATTTCAAGGGCGTTGTTGACCTGATCACCATGAAGGGTATCATTTGGGATGATGCAACCCAGGGAAGTACTTACACAGAAGTTCCCGTTCCGGATGATATGAAAGAAGATGTGGAATACTGGAGAGGCCAGCTTGTTGAAGCTGTTGCTGAATATGATGACAAACTGATGGAGAAATTCTTTGATGATCCCAACTCCATTTCCGAAGATGAAATTCATGCTGCTGTGCGTAAAGCAACAATTGATATGACGATCGTTCCTATGATCTGCGGTAGTGCGTTTAAAAATAAAGGTGTTCAAACTTTGCTCGACTGCGTGGTTCGTTACTTACCGAGCCCGGCAGATATTGAAGCTATTAAAGGTGTTGATCCTGATACAGGAAATGAAATATCACGCAAGCCGGATGCAAAAGAACCTTTTGCAGCGTTGGCTTTCAAGATCATGACAGACCCGTTTGTTGGTCGTCTCGCATTCTTCCGTTGTTATTCAGGTCGTCTTGAAGCAGGTTCTTATGTAAAAAATATGCGCAGCGGAAAAAATGAACGTATCTCACGTATCATGCAGATGTTTGCCAACAAACAAAATCCGATCCCTTTCATTGAGGCAGGTGACATCGGCGCGGCCGTTGGTTTTAAGGAAATAAAAACGGGTGATACACTGTGCGATGAAAATCACCCCATCGTTCTTGAGAATATGTTCATTCCTGA
>DATBFI010000386.1:0-6543 GCA_036558585.1 Chitinophagaceae bacterium | reverse complement strand
TCAGTTGCCTGTGTCGCGCCGGCCACAAACATTAAATTATCTGGCGTGCCCCAGTGTGAAACAGTTTTTAGCACTCTTTCATACAAATATTCTTCTCCCGTTTTTTGTAGCTCAAAATCCTTTGCTCCTTTGTTGGAAGTTAAACCCAGGACAATAGTCCATTTATTTTTATATTCAAGAAAAGGACGAATACTGTCTTCGCCCATATAAGGTGTAACAGTAATTGCATCAAAGGGAAGTGTTTCAAAAAAAGCTTTGGCATATTGCGACGAAGTGTTGCCAATGTCACCACGTTTCGCATCTGCAATTTTAAAGTGTGCAGGCGAAATATAATTTACCGTTTTTTCCATCGCCTCCCAGCCTTTCAAACCCACTGCTTCGTAAAAGGCAGTATTGATCTTATAGGCAACACAGTGATCTCTGGTCGAATCTATTATAGCTTTATTGAATTGAAAAACCGCATCCGGGCCGGATTGTAAGTGTTTTGGAATTTTATTTACATCAGTATCTAACCCCACACATAAATAAGATCGCTTCTTTTTTATTTGCTCAATAAGCTCGTGGCGGTTCATCATGCAAATGTAAGAAACGAAAAAAGAAGAAAAGATTTAAGGAGTAGGTCAATAATAAAAAATCCAAAATGAGAAATTGAATTCTGAAATCGAAATTTGAAAATCAATACGCATTAAATATGGAAATTGGAAACCCAAGTTGCAAAGATCCTGGAACAAGAAAAACAATTACTATAATTTTGATAAAATGAGTTGTTCGATTTCTTCGCTCTCCCATTTTTTTTCAATGTCAGGCATTCGCATAATTTGCTGCATGATCTTTTCCTGGTGAGAGCTTCTTTTTAATGCATCCGAATACCGGATACCAGGACTGAATGTTACTTGTGTATAAGCCGGTATCCACTTTTCAGGATATTTCTCATGCAATCTTGCCTCGATTTTCTTTTGCAATAAAAATTTGGGATCGGCTGTGCGTTCGCGCATCTCAATAAAGTTTTCTACAGCAAGATCTGCAATTGCATCAGCATCGGGTTTACGTTGTATTTGATACTTCCTCAAAATTGTTTTCCAGTCATCATTATGTTTATCCATAAATTCATTCAATATTCTGCAATCTTCAAAACCACAATTCATTCCCTGCCCATAAAAAGGAACGATAGCATGAGCAGCATCACCAATAAGTGCAAACTTGTCGTCTCTTATCCACGGAAAGCATTTTACGGTTACTAATGAAGAAGTGGGGTTATGAAAAAAATCCTGCACTAACGCCGGCATTAATTGCAGGGCATCCGGAAAAGTTTCTTTAAAAAAATCGACTACTTTTTCCTCAGTGTTCAACGACTCGAAAGAAGGTTCACCTTCAACTGGAAAGAACAAAGTACAAGTGAAACTGCCATTAAGATTTGGTAATGCAATCATCATAAAATCCTTTCGTGGCCAGATGTGCAGCGCGTTTTTCATTAATGCAAATTCACCGTTTAAACCAGGCGATATAGATAGTTCTTTATAACCACAATCAATATAAAACTGGTGATAATCAAACCTGTCAGAGTGTAATTGATGTTGTAAGCGGGTTGCAGAAAAAGCGCCGTCAGCTCCAAAAATAATGTCTGCCCTTATATCTGTCCTTTGAGATGAATTGGTATTTTCAAATTCGATCCTGTTGGAACTCCAGTCTATTCCAATACATTTTTCGCGAAAAAAAATACTGATCCCCTGCTGCCCGGCGAAATCAATAAGTTTCATGTTCAGCATGGCTCTTGATACTGAATTTATATATTGTCCTTCTTTGCCATAAGGTTGAAATGCCGTAGACCCGTCCAGATTATGTATATAACGTCCGTGCATCGGTATTGATATCTTTTTTACTTCATCAACCAATCCCACTTTTTTTAGTGCAAGAAGACCGCGATCACTTAAAGCAAGATTTATAGAACGTTCCTCATTGATTTTTGTCTTGCGCATATCGGGTCTGCGTTCAAATATTTTTATATTATAACCACGCCTGGCAAGATATATTGCAAGCAGAGAGCCAACCAAACCCGCGCCAACAATTACAATATCTTTTTGTTGCATAAAATAAAAGAGAAAGGTAAACGTGTTTCGTTATTATAGAGCCGTTATAAAATTTTCAACTCCAATAGGCACTTAATTCCGCAGAATTGTTTCAATAAAGTTTCCGAAATGCCAGACGTCTTCAAATGTATTATATAATGGAACGGGCGCAATACGGATAACATTTGGTTCACGCCAATCTACGAATATACCCTGTTGTGTTAATGCGTTAAAAATTTCTCTTCCATTTTGCAACATAAACATTGATACCTGGCAGCCATGCTCATTTTCATGTGAAGGTGTTATAATTTCAATTACTTTTTTATGCAATCGTTTGTTTATATCCTTTAATATAAAATGGGCATACAGCGTAAGCATTTTTCTTTTTGTATGCAGGTTGTGTATGCCTGCTTCATTAAAAATATCGAGTGAAGCTTTATGTGCAGCCATTGATAAAACGGGAACATTACTTAACTGCCAGCCTTCTGCAGTGGGTATAGCATTAAAGCCTTTCCCCATTTTAAAACGCATTTCTTTTGTATGCCCCCACCAACCTGCAAATCGTGGCAATGTTGTATTTGTTGCATGCCTCTCATGAATATAAACACCGGCTACACTACCTGGTCCGGAGTTTAAATATTTATATGAACACCAGCATGCAAAATCAATATTCCAATCGTGCAACTGCAGTTCTACATTTCCAACCGCATGAGCTAAATCGAATCCTGCATACACACCAGCTTCATGTGCAGCTTCGGTAATTGCTTCCAGATCATAATACTGACCGGTGTAATAATTTATTCCTCCAAATAAAACGAGTGCTGTTTCGTCGCCATATTGTTTAATTGTTTTGATAATATCCTCAGTGCGCAAAGTATGTTCACCATCTCTTGGTGTAACTTCAATAATTGCATCATTTGGATCATAACGATGATATTTTACCTGCGACTCAAATGCGTATTGATCGGATGGAAAGGCTTTTGCTTCACAGATAATTTTATAACGCTTACTTGACGGACGATAAAAACTAATCATCAGCAAATGAAGATTAACGGTGAGCTGATTCATCACCACGATCTCATGAGGCAATGCACCAATAATTTGCGAAAGTTTTTGGGGAAAAATTTCATGATAGGATACCCAGGGATTGCCAGCTTGAAAATGTCCTTCAACGCCCAATCTTGCCCAATCATCAAGCTCTTGCTGGATATAGCTGCTTACTGATTTTGGTTGAAGTCCTAAGGAATTGCCTGCGAAATAAATACAATCTTTTCCATTGTGTTGAGGAATAAAAAATTTATCCCGAAAATGTTTTAATGCGTCCTGTTCATCAAGTTGCCTGGCAAAGGATAAGGTATTTTGAAAGTTCATCTTTTGTGGCTAATTAGAAGCTGATGGTCCGATGTTTAATTATTAACTCTTATGCAGACAACCGGACCTTAATCTATTGTTGCAATAACTTTTAATTCGATCGCAATTGGTGTTGGTAAACTTTTTACTTCGATGGTCGTGCGGCATGCCTGCACATCTTTAAAATATTCATTGTAGATCTTATTGTAAAGATCAAAATCTCTTTGCATATTAATGAGAAAGACCGTTACATCAACAATTTTTTCCCAGCTGCTGCCACTTGCTTCCAGTACAGCCTTTACATTTGCAAATACAGAGTGGCACTCAGCTTCAATATCATTACGTATAACATTACCTTCCGCATCAACAACACAACCAGGAATTGAATTATCAAGGGAATTACGCGAACCGATGCCTGATAAGAATAATAAATTACCAACTCTTCTTGCATGAGGATATGCACCGAGAGGTTTAGCAGCGTTTTCTGTATGAATTATTTCTGACATAAATCATTGAACTAATGTAAACTTCAACAACATCAAATCTTTTAAAACTGTACACAAACATTCTTAGCTTCAGTAAAAAATCTTAACGCCTCCCATCCTCCTTCTCTGCCAACACCGCTATTCTTCATGCCTCCAAAAGGAGTTCTGAGATCACGGACAAGCCAGCAGTTTACCCAAATAATTCCGCTTTGGATTTTTGACGCAATGCGGTTTGCTCTTGAAATATCCTGTGTCCATATTGTCGCAGATAAACCATAACCGGTTGCATTAGCTAACTGCAAAGCTTCCTCTTCTGTTTCAAAGGGCTGAAGTGTAACAACAGGTCCAAAAATTTCTTCCATGTTCGTTTTGCAGCACTGACCTAATCCTTCAATAATTGTTGGCTCAATAAAATATCCATTTGCACAACGTCCTTCTATTTTCACCTGTTTGCCCCCGGATAAAATATTTCCACCTTCATCTTTTGCAATTTGTATACAGTTCATTACCTTATCAAAATGCAATTTGCTTACAAGAGCACCCTGCCTTGTTTTTTCGTCTAATGGATCGCCAATTGTTAATTGCTTTGTTCTTTCAATAAATCCCTGTTTGAATTTTTCATACACACTTTTTTCGATCAATATCCTGCTGCCGCATAAACAAATTTGCCCCTGGTTACTAAATGATGACTGCATAGTCATCTTCATCATCTTCTCCCAATTGCAATCTGCAAAAATGATATTTGGATTTTTTCCTCCTAATTCCAATGATAACTTTTTAAACATTGGTGCAGCAACAGACGCAATTCTCGCTCCTGCTTTTGTACTGCCTGTAAAAGAAATAGCTTTTATACCGGGATGTTTAATGATGGCTTCTCCCGTTGTATTTCCAGTGCCATGCAAAATATTTAATACGCCATCAGGCAATCCCGCTTCTTTGCAAATCCGGCTTAATAAAAAAGCTGTTAACGGTGTTATTTCAGAAGGTTTTGCAATTACACAATTTCCCGCAGCTATTGCGGGTGCTATTTTCCACGTAAATAAATACAAGGGTAGGTTCCATGGAGATATGCATGCTACAATTCCCAAGGGCTGGCGTAAAGTGTAATTAATAGCTCTGTCTTCCATTTGATGACTTTCGGAAGCAAAATGCACAATACCTGTTGCAAAAAAACGAAAGTTGGAAGATGCGCGGGGAATGTCAAGTGTTTTGCTTAACCACAAAGGCTTGCCTGTATCATTCGTCTCAGCCAATGCTAATTGATCAGGATTTTCATCAATCAATTGAGCAATACGATTCAATATTTGAAATCTTTTTTCAACCGGTGTAACACTCCATTCAGGAAAAGCTTGCTGTGCTGCATCCACTGCAATCTCTACATCACGCTCATTGCTGTCAGGAGTTTGATGGATCACTTCTCCGATAGCAGGATTTATATTATCAATAAATTTTCCACTAAGGGGGCCGATTAAATTTCCTCCAATGTAGTTTTCAAGATAAAATGGTATTTCAAAATTCATTTTCGTTTTTAGTTTGCTGTTTATTGTTTATCGTTTGTGCCAATATGTAGTTCATTTATATTATTTCAGAAGGGTTCGAATGGTTAACGATAAACTATAAACTAAATTGAACCGGTTCTTCCCCCGTCCACTGGTATACTTACACCATTTACATAAGAGGCGGCAGGTGATGCAAGAAAGGCCACCACGGCGGCAAGTTCCAAAGGATCGGCAAAGCGTTTCAGCGGAATTTCGTTTTGCATTTCCAGCTCAACTGTTTCAATGGATTTATTACTATTGATCGCAATAGTTTTTATTAAGCTTTCCAGGCGTTGCGTTCTTGTTGATCCGGGTAAGATATTATTTACAGTAATATTATATGGCCCAAGTTCATTCGCCATTGTTTTTGCCCACGAAGCAACAGCGCCACGAATAGTATTTGATACACCTAAATTTTTTAAGGGAACTTTTACAGAAGTAGAAATAATATTAATAACCCTTCCATAACCTGTTTCTTTCATAGATGGAACTACGGCTTTGGTAAGAATATGATTGCAGATAAGATGCTGATTGAAAGCATTCACGAAAGCATCTTCCGGCGCTTCAATTATAGGACCGGCAGGAGGCCCGCCTGTATTATTAATGAGTATCTGGACATCATTTTTCTGCATAAAATTTTCGATCACCAATTTCAACTGTGATGGTTTGCTAAAATCTGCTACAAGATACTTATGTTGCTGTGCCTGCGAGATATCCAGCTTTTTAATTGCTTCCCTTAGGGATATCTCGTTTCTTGCAAGCAACACGCAATTAGCACCAAGCAATGCAAGTTCAGTAGCGCAGGCAAACCCAATTCCCTGCGTGCTGCCGCTTACTATTGCAGTTCTTCCTTTTAATGAAAGATCCATTTGACAAGCATTTGCACAAATGTAATTCGTTTATTGCTTGTGGCTTATTTATGCAATTGAAATTTGATTTGCTGTTCATTAGCATTCAAGTCTCTCAGCGGGCAGATTAAAAAATAGCGGTAAAAATAACGCTTCATGAATGATACCCGAGAAGTGTTCTGACTGCGAGGCCAGTAAGAATAGATGAAGCAAAACTCATAAGCGTACCGATAAGCACATATTCTGCTTCTTTCCT
>DATBFI010000385.1:0-5619 GCA_036558585.1 Chitinophagaceae bacterium | reverse complement strand
ATACTGCCTAATATCCTGCATTATTTATTTCCTAATCTTATTGAGCCTGCACACATACCGGGGCTTGGTTTTATTTTAGCCATACTTTTGGTGTTGCTGGTTGGAAAATTATCTTCCTCATTTTTTTTGAGCAGGTTTGTAGAGCTGATCGATGATGCCCTTGAAAGAACACCGGGAATAAAATTTATCTATACATCTGTTAAAGATTTTTTAGAAGCATTTACCGGAAACAAAAGGAAATTCAACAAACCGGTGCTTGTAAATGTTGATGCTGCTGATGTTTGGCGGGTTGGATTTATAACACATGAAGATGCAACAGAGTTTGACCTGGCTGATCATGTGGCTGTATATATTCCTTTGGCTTATTCAATAACCGGAGTAACTTATTTTGTACCCAGGCAAAAAATAAAGTTTTTACAAAATATCTCTTCCGGTGAGGCCATGAAGTTTACAGTTTCCGGGGGCGTATCAGATGTTGAATAATCCATATACACCAGCAGCGCAAAACACAAAATTCAAAACTCTTTACAATTCCTTTATTTTGCAGCTTTAATAAGCAGATATGAAGATGCATAATTTTAATTCCGGTCCTGCCATTCTTCCGCAGGAAGTACTTGACGAAGCTGCTGAGGCTGTTCTTAATTTCAATGGCCTGGGATTATCCATACTCGAAATAGGACACCGTACATCATGGTTTGATGAAGTAATGACGGAGGCAAGATCCCTTGTAAAAGAATTAATGGATCTTGGAGGTGACCATGAAGTTTTGTTTTTACATGGCGGCGCAACTACACAGTTTATGCAGGTGCCTATGAATTTATTAGATGAGGGAGACACTGCTGCTTACTGTGACAATGGGATCTGGGGTGGCAAGGCTATTAAGGAGGCAAAGCTATTTGGAAATGTAAATGTGGTAGCATCATCAAAAGATAAGAATCATTCTTATATCGTAAAAAATTTTAGTGTACCACCCAGCTCCAAATATTTACATATCACAACCAACAACACTGTTGAAGGAACACAATGGCATCACATACCTGATACAACCGTTCCGCTGGTAGCAGATATGAGCAGTGATATTTTCAGCCAGCCTCTTGAATTTTCAAAATTTGATTTAATCTATGCAGGTGCGCAAAAAAATATGGGTGCCGCAGGTGTAAACCTTCTTGTTGTAAGAAAAGATGTATTGGGCAAAGTGAAACGACCGATTCCAGCTATAATGGATTACCGTAATCATATTGAAGCAGGCTCATTGTTAAATACTCCGCCTGTTTTTGCGGTGTATGTGGCTATGCTTACTTTAAGATGGATAAAAAAAGAAGGTGGTCTTGCCGAGATGGAAAGAAGAAGTAAAGAAAGAGCAAATCTTTTTTACAATACACTGGATGAGCTTCCTGTGTTTACGCCAATAGTTGCAAAAGAAGACCGAAGTTTGATGAACGCAACATTTACTATCAAAGATAGTGAACTGGAAAAAGAATTTTTAGACCTGTGTAAGAACAATGGAATGATCGGTGTAAAAGGGCACAGAAGTGTAGGAGGATTACGTGTAAGTATGTATAATGCTTTGCCACTAAGCAGTGTACAGGCAATTTGCAGCCTGATGAAGGAGTTTAATGAAAAGCATGCTGATGTTGCAGTAGGAAATGCATAAGATGCTATGCAGTAAAAAAATTAAACAGAATTTGAAAGGAAAATAACGGGTAAAATTCATGAGCATAATTAAACCATTCAAGGCCTTACGTCCGCAGGCACAGTATGCAAAACAAGTTGCAAGCAGGCCCTATGATGTGTTGACAAGTGCAGAAGCAAGAATTGAAGCGCAGGGTAATCCCAATTCTTTTTTGCACATAACGAAAAGTGAAATTGATCTTCCTGAGGCTTTTGATCTGCATAATGATGAAGTATACAAAAAGGCGAAAGAAAATCTAAGGGCTTTTATAAAAAGGGATATTTTGTTCAGGGAAAATAAAGACTGCTATTATATTTACAGGCTTATAATGCCTGATCCGCAGAGCGCTGGCAAGCGCCAGCGTCAAACAGGTTTGGTTTGTATCAGCAGTGTGGAGGATTATGAAAACGATATAATAAAAAAGCATGAATCTACCCGGCCCGAAAAGGAGCTTGATCGGATTAATCATATAAAAGTTACCGGCGCTCAAACAGGTAACGTTTTTCTTGCCTACAGAAATGTGGATGCGCTTGATGAGCTGATTGATAAATGGGTCAATACAAAGGATGCGGTGTACAACTTTAAAGCCGGGGACAATGTAGAACATACGGTATGGATAATAAACGATAGCAGCTCTATCGATAAAATAACAACGATATTTAAAGAGCAGGTTCCATTCACCTATATAGCCGATGGTCATCATCGTGCAGCTTCTGCTGCCAAAGTAAAAAAATCATTGAGCAAAACATACAATGCAAATGCAGACTATTTTCTTACCACTCTTTTTCCGGCAAACCAATTGAGGATAATGGACTATAACCGTGTAGTAAAAAATCTGAATGGTTTAAGTGTGCATGATTTTCTTGATGCTTTGAACCAGGACTTTACTGTAGAAAAAAGCAATGAAGCATACCACCCGGAGCAACTGCACAATTTTGGCTTTTACGCAGACAATAAATGGTATAAGCTTACCGCGAAACGAAATACCTTTTCTGATGATCCAATTGGTGCATTGGATGTCACGATTTTGCAAAATAATATTCTTGGAAAATTTTTGAATATTCATGATCAGCGAACAGATAAGAATATTGATTTTGTTGGTGGTATACGTGGATTGCAGGAGTTAGAAAAAAGAGTGGACAGTGGAGAAATGATTGCGGCATTTAGTCTTTACCCGGTAAGTATAGAACAACTATTTGCTATTGCTGACAGCGGTAACATCATGCCTCCAAAAAGTACCTGGTTCGAGCCAAAATTAAGAGATGGCTTGCTCACACATCTTATCTACGAATGAAAAAAGTGATATATAAAATAATTTGTTTATCTGCCTTCATTATGTTGCTATGTTCGGGTTATGCACAGGATGTAGCTACATTACATGAAACGGCGCGTAGTTTAATGAAGCAGGGAGATTTCGAGAATGCCACGCTTGTACTAAACAAAGCATTGCAACAAGATCCGGATAATCTTGACCTGCTTAAAGACCAGGCATTTATTGCGTATTTAAAAAGAGATTTTGCCGGCGCCATTGAAACCGGCAAAAAGATTAGTTCAAGACAGGATGCCGATGTTCAGTGTTTCCAAATCCTGGGGCTTGCATATAAAGCCATTGCTGAGTTTAAGGAGAGCGATAAAATGTATAAGGAGGCGCTTAAAAAATTTCCAAAGAGTGGGGTGTTATACAGTGAATATGGCGATTTGCTCGCATCAAATGATAACGAATCAGCGGCAGTAAAACAATGGGAAAAAGGCATCGAGGCAGATCCAAACCACAGTGGTAATTATTATTATGCCGCAAAATATTATGCAAAAAAGGGAAACATCATTTGGGGATTATTATACAGTGAGATCTTTGTGAACATAGAAAGTTTTACCAAAAGAACAGAGGAAATAAAAGGCATTCTTTTTGGTGGCTATAAAAAATTATTCAGTGCACCAAGCGCACTTGACAATGCGAAACAAGACGGCACTTCTTTTGAAAAAGCGGTTGCAAATGATCTTTCCAAACTAACCAATTTAATGACAGATAGCATAACATGCGAAACCTTTACAGCATTACGCACCCGTTTTATTCTGGACTGGTACAATAGTCATTCAGGTGAATTTCCTTTTCGTCTTTTCGAGCATCAGCGGCTTATGTTGCAGGAGGGCTATTTCGAAGCCTATAATCAATGGCTTATTGGAGCATTAGCTGACACACAAAAGTTTCAGTCATGGACCCAGGCTCATCCAACAGAAGTGAACGCATTTCAGCAATTCCAGCATAATGTCGTCTTTAAAATACCTGAAGGGCAATATTATCCACATTAGCCTGTAAAGAATGCTTGTATGTACGGGACGGAGGAAACCCTCTAAACTTCGTTGTCACCTTAATGTACACTCACAAGCCGGCATCGAACCGGTTTTACTTTTTTTATTCAGCCTGACAATTAATTCTCATTCCGTTTTGGCAGTTTCTCTTTAAGAATTTTTAAAAAAATTTGGAAAGGTTAGTTTTCCTCAGTTACTTTGAAACACAAAGTGCTTTTATGAATGATCAAAACCATCACCTGGATACGCTTCGGGATATTAAGCAGATGATGGAGCGCAGCAGCCGCTTCATTAGTTTAAGTGGATTAAGCGGTATAGCTGCTGGTGCATGCGCCCTTGCGGGAGCATGGTTTGCAAATAAAATTATTGAAGAAAATGGATACTCTGCCGCTAACATCAGAACTATGACACCAGGTGGCAATGAAAAGATCGGTATTAATGATTGGATGGGAAATCAATTGGTGCAAATAGCAGCATTGACTTTTATCACCGCGTTTGTACTTGCATTTGTTTTTACATACCTCAGAAGTAAAAAGACAAATATTCCGATATGGGGTTCCACTGCACGCCGCCTGATGATAAACGTAATGATACCTATGATTGCAGGGGGCATTTATTTAATAAAAGTGATAGAAAACCAGGCGTACGGTTTAATAGCACCGGGATGCCTTATTTTTTATGGGCTTGCATTATTAAACGCGGGTAAATACACACTTCCTGAAATAAAATATCTTGGCTACGGGCAAATGCTTTTGGGCATTGTTAACTTGTGTTTTATTGATTCAGGTATTTATTTTTGGGCGCTTGGTTTTGGTTTATTGCATATTATCTATGGTATAGTAATGTGGTGGAAATATGAACGAAGTCAAGCCCCCATCTCCTAAAGGGGAGTGCTTGATGTATACGATAAAATTATTTAAGGAATTTATAAATTCCCTTCAGGGGCAGGGGCATGAAGAACCCAATAGAAAATTTAAATAAAACATTTGACAGCCGCGTTCGCCTTGGCATCATGAGTGCACTGATGGTGAATGCGGAAATAAATTTCAATGATCTGAAAGAATTAATCCAGGTTACTGATGGTAATCTCGCCAGTCATATCAAAGCATTGGAAGATAGCGGTTATATTAAAGTGCACAAAGGATTTATTGGTAGAAAAACAAATACGACTTATGCAGCAACAAGGGCGGGAGAAAAAGCATTTAAGACACATCTTGATGCTTTGGAGCAAATGATAAAATCACTCGGGTGAATTTTTTTTATCTAACCACTTTGAATTGCAAAGTGCTTTTTAATTTATTTACTGCCTTTGACCAACGAATGAAGTAGAATGATGTTTCAAACGCACAGGATGCTGGCAAGCAAAGATCAATTAGATGCAAAAAGTTTACCCCAAAAAAAAAAAATTAAAACTAATCAGTACATGAAAATTAAAATGATCCTTCCTGCTTTAACAGAAGCAAAAAGCCCTTATTGGCGACCAATAAAATATTCGCTGTTTCCTCCGCTGGGTTTGGCAACCTTAGCTGCCTATTGTAATGCCAATGATGAAATTGTGCTGCAGGATGAGCACGTGGAAGAAATTGATACAAGCGATGAGCCTGATATTGTTGTGGTCCAGGTATATATCACCAACA
>DATBFI010000384.1:0-4422 GCA_036558585.1 Chitinophagaceae bacterium | reverse complement strand
AAGATCCCTTCACGTTCAACATACAGACATGAATAAGAAACTAATTATCGGGTGTGCTTCCATATTAATTGGCGTGATAATATTAAATAACGACCTGGTTGCACTAAAACCTGTGATGGGCAGTTTGCGATCAGGAATATCTGAAGTTTCGTCACTTATCGCAGGAATAATTTTTATTGCAGTCATACTTTTTGCTTCTTATGTTATCCTGAAAGGCAATGAGCATTTAAAAAAACAAATTCGCTTTAGCAACTTCATTATTTAAAAAATTCTCCGGGTTTGATTTCCCAATGTACCCGTTCGCTTTTTTCAAAACGCACAGTTACCTGAACTATATTTTCGTCAACTGATCTTAAACTATATGAATTATAATCATGAAATAACACGTGTCCGCCCCAGCTCCAGGAATGTGATTCGGGAATATAGACATACACATTGTGCAAGGTATTTAAAGGCCCCGTTGATATCCCCGAAAGCGTTTTAGTATTTTCATTCCAGTGCACACTGTCCACTTCAATAGCGCCCTGCAAAACGTGACGGTCTGTTGAAATAAATTGAGGTTGACCCGTCTTTTCATGCAGGGCGAGTAAAGTAACACTTCCCGGCTGTACAGTTACTTTTAATTCGCCGGATACTTCGCCGGTAAATTTTTTCTTCCAGAAGTCAAAGGCAATATATGTTTTGCCTTGATCTAACCATAAACGCTCCAAAGAAAATTTCCTTTCGACTGTTGTTGTCAAACCTGAATTGAAGAAGCCAACCACAGTCCATTCACCAAACGTTTTTTTTATTTTAAGTGCAAACACAGATTGCATTTCGGCGTCAAAAAGATCAACAGGAATTGCGGCTTCACCAAATGATGGCGTAATTTTCTTTAGTATCTCCAGTTTGTATGGATCAAGCTGAATAAGCCTGTCACCGGAAACAAGGTTTCCGCCACTCATTGCAATAAGCGTTGCTGCTGCTTCAGACTGCTGGTTATCCAGGATATCCATGCAAATATGATCTGCATCGTTTATCCATGTTCGTTTATGAAAATAATAGCGTTTGGCAGCGGCGGATGCACTGCAGGCAGGGTGAGTAAAATATGTTTCCCATGCCGCTTCCCGGAAACCGTAGTACACATCTGCTTCAATGCGCATGCTGTCAATCAATCCAACGGTTATCGCGCCGGGGCCACATTCAAGTATATGACAATTGTTTCCCGCTGCTCTTCGAATGATCTCTAATCCTTTACGATAAACCTGTGCGGATGAAAGAGTGGGATCATAATAGCGGTCTGCTGCCAAAATTGACCACGCCACAAAATCAATTTTGATCATTTCATAACCCCAGTCGTTCGCAATAGTATTGATCAGGTCATACAGCCATTTCGCCGCTTCCGGATGAGTAATATCAAGACAATATCTTTTGGGATTTTCGTCCGGCGGCGGTTCCGATCCTTCCGTCCAAACACCGATGCGCTTTAAAGTACCGTCAATATTTTTTAATAACCAGTCGGGATGTTTCTGAAAAAGCTCTGCGGGTTCAGAAATAACGTAAGGCGAAATCCAGATCCCGGGTTTAAAACCATACTCTTTAATTTTATTCGCCAGCCATTTCATTCCATGGGGAAAACGTTTATTGCCTTCCCAATCGCCATGCCATTGCTGGTATCCCTCATCAACCTGTATGTACTCAAGCCCAAACTGTTTCAGGTGTTTCGATGCGAATTCTGTATTCTTAATTACTTCCTCTTCTGAAACTTCCGCAAGCGTATAAAACCAGCTGCACCAGCCATTAATAATTGACTGTGTTCTTGCATTATTTATTTTACCAACCGCGGCTGCATAAGCTTCTAAAGCTGCGTAAGGATTTGCAGCCATGTTTATTATGAAAGAATCAGAGCCGATAACTTTACCTGGCCGTAAAATTATTTTACCATCATAAACCGATTCTGCTAAAACTGAAATCTCATCTGGCGCCGTTTTAGAAATTAAAAGTTGTCCTAAACCCGACCTGTTTTCGAGGTATCCCAGCACCACTCCTTCTTTATTGTAACCACTGAACAAACCGGCATTCCACCAGCTGTTTACTGTTTCATTTGGTGACGAGATCGAATTGTTACAGCGTTTAACTTCTTTTATATCTGACGTTATTTCGTAAGCAGTTCCAAACTCATGTACCATACCGGCATTAAAATACATTGCACCGTTTGTAATACATTTTGAAACACCCTGTACATGCAATATGCCATCTTCATCCTTAAGTACACGAAGAGGTTCAGTACTGTAGATTATCAGATCATCCTTAGAAACGTTCCTGCAAATAGCGTTGATAGTAAAGGCTTGCAGAGCGTCGTATAATGATAACTGGATTTCAAAGTCTATTTTTTTGTGGGGGTCTTTCGAAGAGATCACCAATTTTTTCCCGGAACCGAGCTGGTCCCTGAAAGTAGTTGAATCAAGTGTGTGCTTATAAATACCTGATGCAACAGAGTGTTTACCGAGATTTGAATTTGCACACACAGTTCCACCGGTTATTAATGGAACTCCATCATTTCTATAAATGTTGATTGTTCCTTTTATTTTATCAAATGAAACACGGAGATATTCATTTTTTATTTCATTGTCATCATTTCCTTTGGGAATTGCTGCGGAAGAAACGGAAATTCCCGCTGCAATTGAAGCTCCAAGAAGAGAGGTCTTTTTTATAAAGTCGCGCCGCTTTATTGAGTCAGCCATTTTTTAATTCGTTATTTAAGTTTTACCTGCAATGCTGACTAAGTTAATATTAAATTGTCCTGATAAATCGCAGGAAAATACTTGTACAGTAAAACAAAATTGAGTTACCTCCTCTCCACATCTTTCTTTTTTTCCTTCAGGTATGTTTCTATCACCGCAAACTTTCTTTTTCCCTCCTCATCATATCCTTCTTCTGTTTGCATGTACATTGCCCAATCCAACGGTGTTCCGTCATATATCCTGTCTGTTGCATCCAGTTTTGCACCTGCTTCTACAAGTAATTGCACACTCTCTACAGAACCCGAATACACTGCCTGGTGCAATGCAGAAGCATGCGAATGAAATCCGTAAAAATTATCAGGAACAGCATTCACATCAACACCTTTCTCAATCAAAAAAGAAATAATACCAGCATTGCCAAAGAACCCCGCAACAACCAGTGCCACCTGCATTTCAGTACCTGTTGCAGTTTTTGCAAGACGCATGATATCATCATTCCATCCTAAACCAACAGCAACAGGCAAGGTTAATTCAGCTCCTCTTTTAATAAGATGTTTTGCAGCTTCAATGTTGCCATGAGCAAGTTCGCCGAGTCCGCTGCCGGGTTTCACACCTGCATCAAGAAACATATTCATTAACTCAATCTGTACTCCACATTCCCCTGGAATACGACCGGTTGAAACAAGCCCACAGGCATAACTTATTTGTTGCAGAAAAGTTTCCGGTGCATGCTCCCGAACTTTATCCATTATCAGTCGGGTGATTTCAACAATATTTGCCGGCAATTTTTCATGACGAATAGGATTATCTGCAATAAACCATAACAGGTAAGGATGTTGAAAATATCCTTCTTCCGGAATATTGAGCCTTTGAGCTACCAACTGCGGATGCCCGTCCAATAAACGTTTCAGTGTATTAATATCGCCGGTATCAATGGCTTCAACTGCCTCACGAAATAATGGATGGGTGATATCAGAATTTTTCATTGAGTGCGTTTGGTTTATGTTACCCTGAAACTAAGACATCCGCAAGCTTATAAATAATAGAACCGATGATCCCCCCGGTCAAATTCAAAAGCAAATCATCTACATCGAATGTGCCTAAACCGGTAAAGAGTTGAACACACTCAAAAGTAAAACTTATCAGAAATACCGTTACTGCTATTTTCCATGTTTTACGCAGCCCCGGGTAAAGCAGTAACAACAGAATACCGAGTGGAATAAAACCCGTAATATTGCCAACAATATTTTCCACCTTGAATTCTGTTTTCCAATTACCAGCAAGCATAACATGAATGGTTCGAAAGGGAATAAGATTCGCATTCCTTAAACCCTCATGATAATTTCTTTGTAAAAATTCTGTTTTAAAATATTCCCTGTAAAATCCCGGTGATCTTTTGAACAGGATATATTTTGTAAGTACCAGCAGCCAGGCTACAAATAATACGTATAAAATAATTTTTGTCGCCCGTGGGGCAGCTCTTTTTTCCATTGCACTGCACATTTGATAATTGAACTAAAATTAAAACCAAACGCCAATCTCAGTCATTTTTTCATATTTTACATAACTATTTGCCATTGTGAAAATGTTGTGATCATAACCAAAACATTTTTTGGCATTCTATTATTTTACAGATAACAAACAATATATGCCGGGCAAGAATGAAACTTTCATAGTAAAAGTGAATGAATTCTTATTC
>DATBFI010000383.1:0-7469 GCA_036558585.1 Chitinophagaceae bacterium | reverse complement strand
CACCTGGCTCTAATATGTGTGTAAGATCTTCCATTAGCTTTTCATCTTTTTTTTAACGAGAATTTTGAGATTACGTTTTCCATTTTGTATATAACTTTTTACCTGCATTAATGTAAAAGCTGTCAGATCTGCAATTTCTGTATAGCTTTTCTTTTGAAGATAGAATAAAGTTATGCATGTTTTCTGTTCGGCTGCAAGCTCATTGAGTGACTCCTCTATGTAAGAAAGAAGCTTATCATGCTCAATATGTTTAGTAGTATTCAATTCATCTGCGGCAAGCGGGAGTGATTCATCTATTTCTTTTTGAGTTTTTTCTGGTCTATCACGTAACAGCATCAGGCAATAGTTACGTGCAACCATATACAACCAGCTTTTAAAATATTGGACCCTATATTTTTTTAATTCGATAATTACTTTTAAAAATATTTGTTGTACTGCATCTTTTGCCTCTTCTTCATTTTTTAAATATTTCATGCAAACACCAAACAACAGTAATGTATAACGTTGCAGGAGTATGCCAAGCCATTGATTGTTGTTACTCGCATAAAAATTTTCAAGAATTTCTTTATCGCTTATATGGCTAAGGGATTCTTTATTCACTGCATAAAGTAGATAATTCCTTTATCAGGATGCCTCACCTGGCAAATTCCATAATTCCTGCTCAAATTTTTTGTATAGGATATGTTATAAGTAAACGGAATCGCGCTTTAAAGAGAAGTTCTTTTAAAATTATAAGCAGTGAGTTACAGAATCGCAGAAATATTTTATTAACAGATATTATTTATTATACAACAGTTCATAATATTCATGCGCCATGCGATTACTATCAAATTCAAAACGCACATCCTTCATACCGTTTTTTACTATCCGTTTCCATGCATCATGATTTTCGTAGTATAAGGGCAATATTTGTTTTTCCAATATTTCGTATAAGAGGTTAAGATCGTATTCATCCTGTTCGTGTACATTCATTTTAGCATACTCAGCTTTTGGTATAAGAAATCCATTTTTGCCAGGATTAATAAATTCCGGTATCCATCCATCATCTGTTGAAAAGTTTACAGTGCCATTCATCGCAGCGGTCATACCACTTGTGCCTGAGGCTTCACGCGGCACTCGCGGCGTGTTCAGCCATACGTCAGCAGCCTGCTTTAATCTTCTGCTTATCCAGAGTTCATAACCAATAAGCACCGCAACATTCTTATAATTCTTACTGAGGTGCACGAGACTATTGAACTGGGAAATAGCGGGATAATCAACAGGATAAGGTTTTCCCGCCCATATTATTTGCACGGGATATTTTGTACTGTTTACAAGATTATTAAATCGCGTCATGTTTTGAGTAAGCAGATCTGCACGTTTGTATCCCGCAAATCGTCGGGCCCAAACGATCGTAAGAATGTCAGGATTAAATAACTTGCCAGTTTGATCTGCAACAAGATTATAAAAGGTTCTTTTCTTCAGGTATCTTTTTCTGCTATCAAAAACCACGTCATTATTCTCTTCCATGGCCTGATACAATTGTTTATCAGCCCAGAATTTCCAATTTTGCGCATTAGTAATGGAAATGATAGGACAAACACCTTCATATTTACTCCACATTTCGCGTGACACACGTCCATGCAATTTTGATACAGCGTTCGCAAGTTTTGCAAAACGTAAAGCTACCAGTGAGTGATTAAACAAATCATCCTGGATTCCTGTTAGCCTTCTCACTTCATCGATATTCAAACCGGCAAAATAGCTCATTTTATGGCATAAATAAATATCGTGCTTTTCATTTCCTGCCTCTTCGGGTGTATGCGTAGTAAACACAAGATGTTTGCGCAATGTTTCAACATTCTTGAATTTTTTAAGCAGGTAAAATGCGGAAGAAATACCGTGAGCTTCGTTTAAATGATAGAGATCTGGTTTAAAACCAATTTCATCAACCAGTTTAGCGCCGCCAATACCCAGTAATATAAATTGCGCTATTTTGGTTGCAACATTGGCATCATATAAACGATGACATATTGTTTGAGACACGTAATCATTTTCCGGCAAATCTGTGCTCAGTAAAAATATTGGTGCCGATTGAAAAGTCTCAGGGTTTAAATAATAGGCTTTCACCCACACAGGATGTTCGTGTATCGATATCTGGAATTTTATACCTGTATCTTCCAGAAAAGAATATATTTTTTCCATCCAGGTTACCTGCAAAGTTTGATCCTGGTTACGTGCCTGGTCATAATAACCATATTTCCACAGGATGCCGATACCAATCAGGTCCTGCTTCAGTTCATAAGCGCTTCGCATATGTGAACCTGCAAGAAAACCGAGGCCGCCGCTATAAATCTTTAAAGCATTTTGTACCGCAAACTCCATAGAGAAATATGCAACCCGTTTCGAATACTTCTCATTTATTTGATAGGGAACAGTGAAGTTTTTAAAATCCATTTTTTGATTATCGCTATTTTAAAAAGGGCACAAGTTATGGTTTATTATTTAAATATATTTTTTGCCCATAATGAATTTCAACTTTAAATTATACTTAATGAAGTTCGTAGCTTGTTGATTATTTATACAGCATTATTACTAAAGCTCAATGCCGCTAAGAAAGGAAAGAAATTATTTACCTTTTGAGACTGGCGTTTTACTTTCTTTTTTCTTTTTGTAAGTGTCATCAAAAAAACATTTAATGCCACGATGATTACCGCAGTTGCCGCGTTCTTTGACCGTAATGTTTTTTGCGGTAAATGTAAAATCTATAACGCATGGGTCGCCACTTTGCTGATAATAAGCATGTGTTGCGTCCCGCATGGTCATTTCTCCCTTTAGTTCACCATTACAATTATTATCCTTTTCAAAGTGAACAAAAAACAGGTACTTATTTGTATTGCTGCCGTCTCTTACAGTGATAAAATTTCGTTTGTCTTTAGTATAGTTGCCACTGAATTTGTTCTTAGCAGCAAACGTGTCAATCGGATTGATAATCTGGCTTAAACTTTTAAGATCTTCATTGGAGTCATTTATCACGGCAATAAAATTATGCGCGGCGCTATTATAGGCGTAGCCAATACGTGTATACTTTAACTCATTTTGCTGATTTGTTTTTTCCCTCCCGATAATAAATGTAGGTTCAGAAGTTATACTAACACTATGCACATAATTATCTTTGTTGCCCTGTTTTATTAATTCAAGATGAGACAGGTATTTGTTTTTTTTGTCAAAAAGAAAAGCCTGAAGTGTGGTCTTTTTGTTTAAAGTAAAATTCGCAAGGAGGTATAATTCATCCTCCTTTTCAATTTTTCCAACAGGATTTATTATCATCTTTCCTGCACTTGCTCCAAGTGCATTCGTAAGAACTGTGTCCGGGATAAATTCCGAAAACACGGCGTAGCTTATAATCGTTGTATCAGATTTTTTTGCCGTATTGGTATCCGCTACGCGGTACGGAAAAGTAATTTTCGGAAATGCTTCGATGAATTCTTTCATATTCACGTGCTCCTCACCAGATAAAGAGGAGTGTTTGTTTTTACACTCCGTTGCTATAATAATGATAAGACAGGCAAGAAGAATTTTGCTCATTAACAATGTTTTTATAAAAATATATTATTCACCTGAATGTTTTAAAAGAATATTTTTTAGATTTGTCTAAAATTTTTTTAAAGTGATACCTAATCTTACCAGGGCAGAGGAGAACTATATAAAAAACATTTATCACTTACAACAATCGGCCGGATCTGTTAACACCAACGAACTCGCAACTATGCTTGGCGCCAAACCAGCGTCCATCACTGATATGCTGAAAAAATTAAAAGTCAAAAAACTTTTGCAATACGAGCCTTATAAAGAATTCTGCCTAAGCATACAGGGGAAAAAAATTGCTTTGAGTATTGTAAGAAAGCACCGGTTATGGGAATATTTTTTGGTAGAGAAACTTCAGTTCGGGTGGGATGAAGTGCACGAGGTAGCTGAAGAACTGGAGCACGTTAGCAGCAAAAAATTAGTGGAAAAACTGGATGCTTTTCTTAACTATCCCCATTTTGATCCGCACGGCGACCCGATTCCGGACAGTAATGGTAAGATGCGGGTACAGCAACAGGTAAATCTGGTTGATATGCCTTTTAATAAGCAGGCCGAAGTTACTTCGGTTGGGAATCAATCAACACAGTTGCTGGAACTATTAAAGCACAAAAATATTCATATCGGTACAAGGCTGGAAGTTAAAAGAAAATTTGGTTTTGATAATTCAATTGAAGTGAAGATAAGGAACATGCAGCCGGTTACTATCAGTGAACCGTTAGCAAAAGCATTGTTCGTAAAACCGCTTTAAAGAGAGCTATAAAAGAAATATGAAGATGTTACAGCGATTTCATAGTGATGCCTCATTAAGTGAAGTGCACGAAACTATCGATGCAACAAAGCATAGAAGAGGTTTAAGAAAAATATTGCCTTATGTAGGACCAGCCTATCTCGTTAGCGTTGGATATATGGACCCCGGTAACTGGGCAACCGATCTGCAGGGCGGAGCCAAATTTGGATACCAATTGATCTGGGTATTGCTTATGAGCAACCTTATGGCACTCCTGTTACAAAGTTTAAGTGCGCGATTAGGGATCGTAAGAAGAAGAGATCTTGCACAGGCCAATCGGGAAGAATATCCTCCGCTCATAAATTTTGGTTTATATGCATTGGCAGAGCTTGCAATTGCGGCATGCGACCTGGCAGAAGTACTGGGGATGGCAATTGGTATTCATTTGCTCACTGGTCTCCCTGTTTTATGGGGCGTATGCATAACGGTACTGGATACACTATTATTGTTGGTTCTGCAGCGTTATGGCATGCGGAAAATGGAAGCATTTATTATTGCGCTGGTGGCAACCATAGGTCTTTCATTTTTAATTGAACTCATTTTCGCCCGGCCACATTTTGGAGATGTGGTAAAAGGTTTTGTGCCTACATCATTAAGTAATGAAGCGCTTTACATTGCGGTGGGAATAATAGGCGCCACTGTTATGCCACATAATTTGTACCTCCACTCGGCATTGGTACAAACCCGTAAAATAAAAACCGATACGAAATCAATTAAGCATGCTTTGAAATTTAGCTTTTTCGATACTACAATTGCACTGAACGCGGCCTTCTTTGTAAATGCTGCAATTCTTATTCTGGCGGCATCAGTATTCTTTACAACAGGTAACACGCAGGTAGCAAAGATTGAAGATGCACACCGGCTTCTACAACCCATGCTGGGCACAACTTTAGCGCCTTTACTCTTTGCGATCGCATTAATTGCAGCGGGGCAAAGCTCTACAGTTACAGGAACCCTGGCAGGACAAATTGTAATGGAGGGTTACCTGCAGTTACGTATTAGTCCGTGGATAAGGAGATTGCTTACAAGATTAATTGCAATAACGCCGGCGCTAATTGTAATTCTAATCTATGGCGAGGATAAACTCGATGATCTTCTTGTGCTGAGCCAGGTAATATTAAGTATGCAATTAGGCTTCGCTATAATTCCATTGATTCATTTTGTGAGTGATAAAGAAACAATGGGGCAATTTGTTATTAAACTTTCGACAAAAATTATTGCATGGATAGTGGCGGGTATTCTTGTTTTTTTAAATGTGTGTTTGGTAGTTGAAGAGTCGGTAAAAGTGTTCCATGAAAATGGAAATGTGTTTCTTAAACTGCTCATTATAGCAGGCTGGCTCATTTTTTCATGGCTATTTATTATGATGTCTATCTTACCGATCATCCGCAAAAGAAAAGAAAAAGCAAGTGTACGCATGCACGCCGAAGAAAAACCTTTACATCTTTTACAAATTTCTCCTCCCAGCAAAATCGCTGTGGCCCTTGATTTCAGGGAAACTGATGAAAAGATAATTGCATATGCAATAGCTCAAAGTAAAAATGATGCCCATTTTCTTTTGATGCATATTGTTGAAACTGCTTCATCGAATTATCTTGGTGAATCCACGGATGACTACGAAACGAGAAAGGACATGCAACAGTTAAATGATTATGCGGAACAATTAAAAGGTATGGGGTATTCTGTTGAGGTGCAGCTTGGTTATTATAATCGTGTACACGAAATTGTACGCATCGTAAATGAAACAAAAGCAGACCTGCTTGTGATGGGCGCACACCGTCATCATGGGTTAAAAGATATTTTGTACGGGCAAACAGTTGACCAGGTAAGACATAAATTAAAGATCCCTGTTTTAATTGTGAACTGATCTGATAAGATGCGGAGGTTGGTATAATTATTTGTTTTTATGGGCCTGGCTGTACAACAAGAACGAGACCCGTTCCAAATAGTGCGTTCGGACGTGCGTCGCATACTTTCCCGTTCTATAATTCGGCATATAAACTAATATTCCTTTTATTTTTAAATCTTAAATTAGATACAAATTTTCCTCGCTCATTCAATCCTTTGTTATGAGCAATCATCACCAGCTCGCCGCTATTTTGTTCACTGATATTGTGAGTTATACTGCTATGATGCAGCATGATGAGGAGCAGGCCCGTGTTATCATCAAACGACATAATGTTGTTCTCGAGAAATTTGTTGTGGCACATCAGGGTGAAGTGATGAATTACTATGGTGATGGCAGTCTCTGCGTCTTTTCCAGTGCCACAGAGTCTGTCCGTTGTGCAATGGAAATACAAAAAGAATTACAATCAGAACCTGTTGTTCCTTTACGTATCGGCTTGCACATAGGAGAAATATTTTTTGAAGATGCTAAAGCGCTGGGCGATGGCGTAAATGTGGCTTCACGTATTCAATCACTGGGCCAGGCAAATACTATTTTATTTTCTAAAGAAATTTTTGATAAGATCAAAAATCATCCTGAATTCAAAGCAGTTTCACTTGGTTATTTTGATTTTAAAAATGTGGATGAATCAATAGAAGTTTTTGCATTGGCAAATGAGGGATTAAATATTCCGAGGCGCAGGCAAATGGAAGGCAAATTGAAGAAAAAAAAGCTAAGGAGTATGAGTGTTTTGATCGGTGCTGCATTATTTATTTTGATAGGCTTTTTCCTGGTTTTCAAAATCTTCTTTAATGATCCCGAAATTGCTGTGACGGAAAGATCAATTGCGGTCCTGCCATTTGTTGACATGAGTAGTGATAAAGATCAGGAATATCTTGGCGACGGTATTGCGGAGGAGATCATCAATTCGCTTACTACTATAAGAGACCTGAAAATTATCGGGCGCACTTCTTCTTTTCAATTTAAAGGACAAAAAATTGACTTAAGAGAAATAGGTGAAAAATTAAAGGCGGGAATCATCCTGGAAGGAAGTGTACAAAAATATGAGAATACGATACGAATTACAGCCCAGTTAATTCGTGCAAAGGATAACACACATCTGTGGTCGGAAAAATACGACAGGAAACTTACTGATATATTCAAAATTCAGGATGACATTGCAGCAAATATTACGGAGAAACTAAAACTTTCACTGAGTGAACTTCAAAG
>DATBFI010000382.1:0-10071 GCA_036558585.1 Chitinophagaceae bacterium | reverse complement strand
AAAAAAATATTGCGCTCAAAATAACAACAGATGGCCAGGTAAGTATTTACAGTAAAATGTTAAATGAATAATCCCATCCCATTTTGTCTGGCACGACAGTGTAAAACAAATGTTAAGGCCAAAGCTGTTTGCTTTGGCCTTATAATATTTAGCACCTCAAAATAAACTGCTCTAATTTTTTATTGATTAATCTTCTTTTTAATTTTTTCCGTGCTCTGCGCATTTTTAGATTCACCCGTGTTCCTTTTAAATGTAAGCTATTGTCTAACGCCTGGGAAAGAGGGAATATTTTCATACAGGCAACAATTAAGTATTTCTACGCAACCCATTTTCAGTTAATACGCATTACAAGTGATTTATCCCATTTTTAAAATACCGCTAATCCTCTCTTGTTTCAACACCTTTTATTTCCAAAAATTTGTATAGCAAATTTATTTTGATCAACGGTTTTCAAAATCATAAACACTTGGGTGATAAATGAATTGATATACAGTTGATCCCGGTTTGATTAATTACTTTATACAACGTCAATATTCAGGTATTCATTTTAACACATTTAGACAATAATTTTTAACCATAAAATTTACAAAAAATGAAAACTTTAAATCCTGCTGCATTAATCATGGCTGTAATAATATACGCAAGCGTTACAGGGTGTGAAAAAGAAATGAACAAACCAGCTCCGCCACCATCTCGCCCGATCCCCGCACACACAACAGATGAGGTAAAAAATAGCAATTGGTTTTTTATCCATTGGGTTTATACAGGTTGGCCAGGTGTGATGCAGTATACCAGGTATGTACCGGAATTAAATAGTGATCTTTTGACACGCGGTAAGGTGTTGGTATTTGGTAAAGGTGAACTCGATATAAAAGGCCCTAAAGCTTTACCTGCTTCATTTGACGGGGCTTTCATTGGAGTAAAAGCGGAAGTTGGCAATTTAAAATTTGTACTCGAAGGTTCAAATGCTGCTTCAGTTTCGCCACAATTCAAATACATTCTTATCCCGGTAAGTAAATTAGCTCATAATCTTGATTATACTGACTATCATGCAGTTTGTGTTTACTATAAAATTCCTGAATAGGAACGAAAGGATCTTTAATGCTTCTCTCTGTTTGATCTTTATGTTATTTTCGGCCATATGTAAAGCATGAATTGCCTTTTCCACATTTTTATGTAGTTGACTTCGCCTGTTTGGTGCTGTAACTTTGAAGTATGAATTCAGAGAGATAAAAATAAAAAAGTTATTAAAAGAATTCTATAGCTGCTATACTGTTAGATCTTTTTCGCCTTCAGGTATTTCTACGCAAACCACACTTGCAATTTATACGTATAATAAGTGGTTACACCTGAGTTTTAAATTCCGTTAAAGCTCTCTTGTTTTAGCTTTTTATTTTGTAAAAATTTGTATTGAAAACATGAACTCTTCGATTGATATTATAGTCAAAAAAAGCAGGTCATTTCGATAATTGCTCATTGATTTCTGATAACTATTTTTCTAAAGCTGCCAGTTGTTAAGTGCTGCAGTTTTTAAACAGATTTGTATTATAGCTTTACTCGTATGAAAAAATCGGAATGAAGATTTGCAGTAAGAGAAAAAAAATTTTTCACTCAAAAAAAATCGTTATGAAAAACAATTCAATCTTCCGCGAAATATTATTTGTAACCACTACCTCATTTTCTAAGAGGCAATTGTGTGAAACTGATGTACTGGAAAAAAACTGCAACCTTGCTCCTGCAGAACAATTAGAAGCAGCCTGCTGGAATGGACTGGTAGATGAAGTGCTGCCCGAAACGATGCACCTGCCATTCACACAGAAGCTTTTTTTGTGGCAGGTAGAAATGAGAAACTCTTTTTTAAGGCTTACGATGGGTCTTTGTCCTCCGGTTCTTGAAGAAGAATATACTCTTGACCCTTATTGTTTTTTGTACAGCCAGGAAATGAATTAGCACATAATTACGACAATTGTATTTTATTAATTTACTCCTTCCTCTCGCTATCCCTTGTACTTTTACGAGTTGACCTGTTGTAGAACACATTGCCTTTTTTGAGCAATTATTTCTATATTTTTTTTAGAACTGCTCCATTTTCTTGAATGCAATTTTTTCCTGCATATGGGAATGCAGCATTAGACAGATTGCAAACCCGTTTTGAAACCAATGATCTTTTGTAAAACCAAACATATATATCATTTATCATGTTGATTGAAAACTCTATTATGTCATCATCTCAAAACAACTATCTTTTGCCCTTTTTAAATCAGCAGATTGAAAATATTTACCTTTTACTCTGGATGCAAAATATTTCTTAATTTGATTGAATAATCGATCTGATAATGCTAAGCACCCGGCTGGTAAAAATTTGCAATGGAAAAATTATTACTCCCCACAAAATAATTTTAAACGGAAGTATACTGATAAGCGGCAATAAAATTATCAACGTAAAAGAAGGTAACATAGAGGCTCCCGGTGCCTTGCAAATTGATGCAGGAGAAAAATATATTGCACCGGGTTTTATTGACATTCATGTACACGGCGGTGGCGGATACGATTTTATGGATGCAACAGAAACCGCATTTTTGAAAGCAGCTGAATTACATGTTCAGTATGGCACTACTTCGATGACACCAACTACACTTAGCAGCAGCAAAGAAGAATTATTACAGGTACTGGCATTATATGAATCAGCAAATTCTAAAAATACAAAAGGCGCGCAATTTCTCGGGCTGCACCTGGAAGGCCCCTATATTTCAATGAATCAGCGAGGCGCACAGGATGCCCGCTTTATTCGTGCTCCCGAACCTGAAGAATACAAAGACATTTTATCACGAACCTCCTCAGTTAAACGATGGAGTGCTGCACCGGAACTAAAGGGCGCCATTGAGTTGGGAAATTATTTGCAATCAAAAGGAATACTGCCCGCCATCGCCCACACCGATGCAATTTATGAAGAAGTGTTACCGGCAGTGGATGCGGGTTACAAACATGTTACACATTTATATTCTGCGATGTCCGGAGTAACACGCCGCAATGCCATGCGACATGCAGGAGTGATCGAGAGTGCTTTTCTTCTTGATGAACTGACAGTTGAAATTATTGCAGACGGAGTGCATCTTCCGCCCGCCTTGCTGAAACTTATTTATAAAATAAAAGGCGCCGATAAAATTGCGCTTATCACAGATGCTATGCGTGGTGCAGGAATGCCGGAGGGAGAAAGTATTCTTGGCAGCAAACAAAATGGTTTAAAAGTGATCATTGAAGATAATGTTGCCAAGCTTCCCGACAGGAGTTCTTTTGCCGGAAGTGTAGCAACCGCTGATCGCCTTGTCCGCAACATGATCACTTTAGCGGAAGTGCCTCTCCATGATGCTGTGAAAATGATGACACTTACACCGGCAACGATTATGGCAATACAGGATAAGAAAGGATCATTAGTCCCGGACAAGGATGCAGACCTTGTGATTTTTGATGACAACATTACGATCTATGGTACAATGGTAATGGGCAAATGGTTGTATAAAAAAGAAGGCTTTGATGGAAATTTGTAAGTCTTGAAATATTGTGGTGAACCAGGCATCATTACACGCAGCCTCGTCCCTTGCGTCGCACTCTTGTGCTTTTGATTATTTTATTCAGCGATAATGACTTCGCAACTCCGGACCAGTCACTTTATATTTTTCTTAAACCACCACTGCCCGAGATATGCTGTTCAGCAATTGTTGCATTGCCGGTATAATATACACTGCCGCTGCCGCTGATATGTGCTGTAATTTCTTTTGTTGCATTGATACGCGTATTGCCACTGCCGCTGATCTGTACACTCACATTTGTACTGGGTGCATCTTCACAATCTACATGTCCACTCCCACTTTGGTGCACAGAGAGATTATTGGAAATATTTCCCTTCAGTTCAACTGATCCGCTGCCACTCATGGATATAGCCGCATTGCCAAATTTTTCAAAACCGAGTTTTATTTTTCCCGAACCCGACATTGAGAAACCTGTTTCTCCGTCATTGCTAAAATTGCCTTCGCCTGTAATACTACCGCTGCCGCTTTGTGAAACCGAATTGATTGTAGTCATACTTACATGCACTGTTATAGAAAGCTTCGGACGTATAATAGTAAAGTCTTTTACTTTTATTTTCAGCCTTCCATCCTTTACAAAAGTTTCTACATAAGGCAAAATATTTTCATCTCCTTTCAGTGTAATGCCCGTGCTGTTACCATAGGCAATCGTTACATCCATCAAACCTGAAGAAGATAAACCCGAAAAAGAACCAACTTCACGTTTTTCAGTTTTTGATATCCCGTTTCCTTTAATAATGCCGGCACCAATGCTTTTTATACTGATCGCTAAAAATGCAATGAATAATATTCTTTTCATCATGTGGTTTTAATTTTTTTGATATGAGACGATTAGAGCAGGATTATTGTTACAGTGGTGAAAAATTTTTTCATTGCCTTCCTGTTCCCGCAAAATGCTATTACAAAGAGCTGTGTCAAAAGCCCGTCATTGCGATCCGCCTGAGACGGAGAGGCAATTCAAAAATCTGGTTATTCATTACGAGGGTTTTCAAATCCGAAATCTTAAACTTGCATTGCCAAACAAACACCACAAATCAATAAATCATTCACACATTGAATTTTTCAGCAACGGATATTGAACTACTTGCAAAAAAGTATTATGAGCTTGATACTTCGGCAGAAGCCCTGACCGGTGAATATGAATTCAATTTCCTGTTAACAACACCGGGCGGGACAAGATATATTTTTAAGGCTGCAAGCGATGAGCACAGTTATGATTTTTTCGATGCACAGGTAAAAATAGTGCAGCATCTTTCGGCAAGCGAAGTAGCTGATAAATTTTTCCGTTACATTCCAAACACAGAAGGCAAACCAATAACTGTCATCAAGCATGCCGGGCGAAATATTTATCTGCGTCTGCTTACATTTTTACCCGGAACATTCTGGATGAATGTCCCCGAACGTTCCTATGCATTGCATTTGTCGCTGGGGGATTTTTTAGGCAGAATGGATAAGGCTTTGGAAAATTTTTCACATCCTGCCATGCACAGGCATTATGTGTGGGACATCAGCAACGCGGCAGATGCAAACAGTAAGCTGCATTGTATAAGAGATCATGAGCGCAGGAGGATCGCCGGATATTTTTTATTGCAGTTTGAAACAGAAATATTGCCGGTAATATCATCCCTGCGCCATGCTTATGTACATCATGATGCAAATGATACAAACATTTTAGTACAAGGCGATACAGTATGCGGGCTTATAGATTTCAGCGATATGGTGTATACCGCGCTTATTAATAATGTGGCAGTAGCATGCACATATGCGATGATGAATCACCAGGATCCCTTGCATGCAGCAACGCTTGTTGTAAAAGGTTACCATGAAACATATCCGCTGACTGAACAGGAAATCGATCTATTGTATTATTTAATTGCAGCGCGGCTTTGCATCAGCGTTACACAATCAGCATACAATGCCTCTATAGAAACAAACAACGAACACCATTTTATTTCCGAAAGTCCGGCATGGGACCTGTTGTATAAACTTATACGCATCAACCCGATCAAAGCGCAGGAACAGTTCAGGAAAGCATGCAATTACAAGAGTGTGATCACTGAGGATAATTATGCGTACCTGCTCAGCGAAAGAAATATGTATATCGGCAAAAATTTAAGTACCAGTTACAAACAAAAACTAAAGATCGTTCGCGGTGCATTGCAATACCTGTACGATGACAAGGGCAACACTTTTGTTGATTGTGTGAACAACCCCAGCCATGTGGGCCATTGCCATCCTGTTGTCGTAAAACGCATGCAAAAACAAATTGCAACACTGAACACCAACTCACGATACCTGCACGATAATATGGTGGAATATGCAAAACGCTTAACGGCCACACTGCCGGCATCATTGAAGGTGTGTTATTTCACAAACAGCGGCAGTGAAGCAAATGATCTTGCTGTACGTATGGCCCGTCATTTTACAAAGCAGAAAGATATCATCGTGCTTGATCATGCCTATCATGGCACTTCAACCCTTGCCATGGAAATGAGTCCATATAAGTTTGATTCCAAAGGCGGCGTTGGTCCAATGCCGTGGATACATAAAGCAATGATGCCTGACAGGTATCGTGGTCCTTACAAATACAATGATGCAGATGCAGGAAAAAAATATGCCGCTGATGTCCAGCGCATCATTGAAGGATTGCAGAAAAAAGATAAGACTCCCGCAGTTTTTATTTGTGAAACATTGCTGGGTGTTGGAGGGCAAATTCCTTTACCGCCGGGTTATCTGCAGGAAGTGTATCAATACGTGCGGGCCGCAGGCGGCATTTGCATTGCAGATGAGGTGCAGGTTGGTTTTGGCCGTGTGGGAGATACCTTTTGGGGCTTTCAGCTACAGGACGCAGTGCCGGATATTGTGGTGATGGGAAAACCAATAGGCAACGGGCATCCGTTGGCTGCAGTGGTTGTTACGGATGAAATTGCAGATGCATTTAATAACGGGCTTGAGTATTTTAATACTTTCGGCGGCAACCCTGTCTCTATGGCCGCAGGACTTGCTGTCCTGGATGTGATAGAACAAGAAGAAATGCAACTGCATGCAAAACAAACAGGTGAATACCTGCTGCACGGTTTACGAACATTGATGCACAAATATCCTCTTATTGGAGATGTGCGCGGAAACGGATTTTTTATAGGTGCAGAGATGGTAAAAGACAGGAAAACACTTGAACCTGCTGTTGAAGAAATTAATACAATTGTTGAGGAGATGAAAAAGCGGGGATACTTACTGAGCACTGATGGCCCGTTACATAACGTACTCAAAATAAAACCGCCAATGACTTTCAATAAACAAAATGCTGATGAATTAATTAGTTACCTCGATGCAGTATTAGCAAAATGCATGATGTAATGAGCAATCTTTCGCATCAACAAAAGATTTAGAATTAGTAACAGAATTTGTACCTTTCTTTACATTTTCTGCTGCATGATCAACACTTATGACTTTCAAGTGGAGCATCCTGAAATCTTTTCACAGCTCTCGGTAAAGGATATGCTCTTCTTATATTACAAATGCCCCCAGGAAGAAAAAAAAATAAACCTGTGCACACATTTTAACAAGATCATTTATGTGCTTAACGGAAAAAAAGTAATTCATCACCAGGATAAGTCGTGGACTTTGAGGGAAGGAACTTGTTTCCTGATAAAAAAAGCCGCTTATAACCAGGAAAGATTTTATGAAACCGGATGGGAGGTGTTATGTTTTTACCTGCCCGATAATTATCTCCGGCAGGTGTTTAAAGAATACAGGTTGCACCTGCCAATGAAAAACTTGCCCGCCCCATCGCTTGATAAACTGGTTGAGATAAGTGTAAATGAGGCTACCCGCGCTTTTTTCTTCAGCATCGTTCCTTACTTTACACAACAGGTACCTCCGTCAGAAAGTTTACTTGAACTTAAGTTTAAAGAATTGATTTTTAATATTCTTTCCAATCCGGCAAACGCAGCTCTGCTCGCTTATGTAAACAGCATCAGTGACCAGCTCAAACCGCCGTTATATGAAATAATGGAAGCCAACTATACATTTAATTTATCACTGTCCGAATATGCCCGTATCGCGCAACGCAGTCTCGCGACGTTCAAAAGAGAATTTCAGCATCATTATCATATTACACCAGGGAAGTGGATTGCACAAAAAAGAATGGAGTATGCAAAACACTTGCTTGATACCAGCAAAAAAACCGTGAATGAAATTGCTTACGAAAGCGGCTTCGAAAACGCAACGCATTTTAGCAGAGTGTTTAAAGAAAAATATTGTGCATCACCAATACAATATCGTAAAAAACTGCAGCGTGAGTGCTCAGAATAGATCATTTAATCGATGATACGCAAAGTATCTTTTTTGAGCGCTAAAGAAAACCATCCTGCTAAAACTGACAGTATCTTTATACTGATCTCTTATTTGGACTTTAAAAGAGCAATGTCAACTGATTGGAACGTATTTCACGTGCACCGGGATCTTTTCTGATAATATTTTTTATTCAAATCATTTTAATTATGGAAACGCAGGAAAACAATCAGCAGCCTTCCCTGTATGAAAGGTTAGGCGGGGAACAACGCATACGAAAAATCCTCAATGAGGTGCTGGACAGAAACTTAAATAACCCGCTCATCGGCAATCATTTCAGGCAAATTGATATGAACAGGCTCAAACAATTGGTATTTGAGTTTTTCTCTATGGGCACGGGTGGTCCTCACACATATACAGGCAGGGATATGCGCTCTGCGCATGCCCATCTTGGTCTAAGTGAAAAGGATTTTGAGCTTTCGAATGAAGATGTAATAATGGCTTTCAAAGAAAACGGCGTGGCGCAGACTGAAATAAACGAAGTAGTGGGTATTCTTAATTCTCTGAAAGGAGAAGTACTGGCAGTATAGTTTCGTACTGTCTGTATGGCTGCACTCTTCAATTAATCACTCCTAAGTCTTTCATCATTTTCAATTCATTTGTTATTCTCCAGTGTTCTGATATTTTATCATCCCTGATATATTCGATGTTTATCTGGTCCACTTCAAATTTTTTGCCGGTTGGCTTTATTCCCCATATATCATTGACATGAGTTCCTGATACGATTGTTTTTGCAACTATTTTGTCTTCTGTTATTACGAGATCTTTGATCTCATAATGCAAGTCCGGAAATCCATTTCTCATATCAAGTATGATTGGTTTAAGTCCCTCTGGTCCCGGCTTTGGATTTGGCATACTGGGAGAATGATTTATATAACCAGGCGCTATTATCTCATCCAGCAGATCCATTCTTCCTTTATTCCAGACCTCATGGAAGTAAATTGTGATCAGTTCTCTATTCTTTTCAATTTTATTCATATACCCTCTTTAAAATTTTATTTATTACAGTTCCTGGAAAAATTTTTGGCGATGTTCGAATGTGCAGCTTGCAAATTTTGCCAAAAATCTTTTATTCTGTTTTAGCAATTGATAACAGGCATGAAAGAGTTTCCCAACGGTGCTGACAACAGGATTTCAGGAGAGTCCCTCTTGTTAGACAAAAAAGTTTGCAGAGAAGGAAAACTTAATTGTCCGAAATCATTATGAGAAGTACTACGCGATTATCACCAAATCAGAAAGCCTCCTCCAGCGGCAGCAACAATTCAACCCGTAACCCACTCATTTTATTCTCTGCATCTTTTAAATCAAAAATATTGATCGCTGTCTTTAAATTCTTCAGTTGATCAATGATGTGCAACCGTTCCTGCGTGATCTTCATTCCCAGTGATTCACGCTTTTTCTCTTTACCGCCTTCGATCTTTACTGACTGCTCTCGTCCTGTTCCATTATCTTCTACAATACAACGGATCATATTGTCCTCTTTGTTCACACTTATTTTTATTAATCCATTTTCTTTACCCGGTAAGCCGTGAATAATTGAATTTTCAACAAACGGCTGAAGCAGCAACGGTGGTATCAATGTATTCTCCCTGTCAATTTCCGGATCTACCTGGATATTATATTGAAACCTGTTTTGAAAACGAAGTGATTCGAGCTGCATAAATAATTCAAGCGCTTCAAGATCATCTTCAAGAGGCACTTCCTGTTCCCGCGAATTCTCCAGTACAAGACGCATCAGCTTTGCAAATTTTGAGAGATACTCCGATGCATTGTCCTTATCGTTTTCTTTTACATACTTATTAATAGAATGAAGAGAATTGAAAATAAAATGCGGGTTCATTTGTGAACGCAATGCTTTCATTTCAACTTCTGAGACCTGCTTATCAAAAGTTACCTTCTTTCTCCGGTTATAGGATCGCAAAAGAAAAAATGAAAAGATACCTGCCAAACCTACCCCTGCAAAGGTGAAATTTCTGATTACTGTTTGCCGTTTTATCTCTGCCGCTGCAAGTGCATCTTTTTTTTCCTGCTCTGCTTTTAATGCTGCTTCTCTCCTGTCGAACTCATACTGCATCTCCTTTTTTACGGTCGACTTCCTTGTCTCCACATTACTGACGCTGTCTGACATCTG
>DATBFI010000381.1:0-5699 GCA_036558585.1 Chitinophagaceae bacterium | reverse complement strand
GTTTTGGATTAACAATTCTTAGATTTAAAAATGAAGAAGTAACATCACATTTAGAAACGGTACTTAACACGATTAAAGTAAAAATAAATGATCTGCAAATCTTCCCTTTAGGAGTTGGGGGCCTGAGTGTTTCCGTTCTTTCTCCGGCTACCGTTGCAAATGTTGTTTGTGGATTTGATATTCTTGGTTTTGCTTTAAATGAACCTTGTGATGAATTGAGTATTGAATTAAGTGATGAACCCGGCATTCACATCATTAACAACGATGAATATGATTTACCCACTGAAGCAGAAAAAAATGTTAGTGGTGCCTCATTGCTTGCGTTGCTTGAAGAAACGAGAGATGTTAAAGGCTTTACACTCTTTAGTAAAAAAAATATAAAACCGGGCAGCGGCATTGGTTCAAGTGCTGCAAGTGCTGCAGGTGCAGTTGTCGCTGCAAACTATTTGTTGAACAATCGTTACAGTAAAGAAGATTTGGTTCGCTTTGCCATGTTTGGTGAGAAAGTTGCGAGCGGTGTAAAACATGCAGACAACATTGCACCCTGTATTTATGGTGGTGTTACACTTATACGTTCTATTTTCCCGCTCGATATTGTAAGTATTGATGCCCCTCCGCTGCATGTAACTGTTGTGCATCCGCAAATTGAAGTGCGCACTTCTGATGCACGACAAATTCTCAAACACCAGGTGTTGCTTAAAGATGCCATTAAACAGTGGGGTAATATTGCGGGTCTTGTTGCCGGTCTAATCAAGGGCGATTATGATCTCATAGGTCGTTCGCTCGAAGATTACATTATCGAACCTGTACGCAGTATTCTCATTCCCGGTTTTGATGAAGTAAAGAAACGTTGTAAGGAAGCGGGTGCATTGGGCGGGGGCATTTCCGGATCAGGTCCCTCTATTTTCATGCTGAGCAAAGATGCAACCACGGCAAAAGATGTTGAGACAGCAATGAAAGAAGTATTTGCAAAAATCGGCATCGCTTATCATACTCATGTAACAACGATTAATAAGGAAGGAGTAAAGCCCCTGCCTCTGAAGGAAAACGATAAAAAAGATAAAAGCTAAATTATTTTTTATGAACCAATCTGCATTACTACTATCACCTGTTGTTCCGCCTCAGGCTGACACTTGTGCGTTCAATTCCTGATCGAGCGAAACTTATAACCCAGGACTTCAGTCTTGGGTATGAAAATGGACGATATTGCTGGCTTTAGCCAAAGTCTAACTAAAACAGGTGCACCATGAAAAACAAACTTTTATGGAAGAGTATAAACACTTTTTAGAAAGTCTTGGATATGGGGAGGAAGACTTTGGCTAAAGCCGGAATTTCTCTGCCGCTCATATCCCCAGGCTAAAGCCTTGGGGTTCTTAAAATTGATAATTCACCATGCACTACTATAGTCTCAATCATAAATCACCGAACGTAACATTTGAAAAAGCAACTCTAAAAGGTCAGGCACCAGATAAGGGATTATACTTCCCTGAATACATTCCATCGTTGCCAAAAGATTTGATCCTAAACATTCAATCCTTTTCAAAGGAAGAGTTGGCGTTGATTGTAATGAAACCTTTCATCGGTGAAAGTATACCAGAGGTTGTATTAAAACAGATCATGAGCGAAACACTCAACTTCGATTTCCCCTTGGTAAAAGTGAGCAATGATATTTACGCATTGGAATTATTTCATGGGCCAACACTTGCATTCAAAGATGTAGGCGCAAGATTTATGAGCCGTTGCCTTGGATATTTTAATCGCAATAATGATCAGCATACAACAGTACTTGTAGCAACATCAGGTGATACCGGAGGTGCTGTTGCAAATGGTTTTCTTGGCGTGAAAGGTATTGATGTTGTGATATTGTATCCATCAGGCAAAGTAAGCCCCATACAAGAATTACAATTAACCACGCTTGGGCAAAATATTTCCGCGCTTGAAATAAACGGAACATTTGACGATTGCCAGGCAATGGTAAAGCAGGCATTCACAGATAAAGAGTTGAATAAAAAACTATCACTTACTTCGGCCAACTCAATTAATGTTGCAAGGTGGTTACCGCAGCAGTTATATTATTTCTTCGCTTACCAGCAATGGCGCCACGAAGCAGTGCCTGTTATTTGTGTGCCAAGTGGCAACTTTGGAAATATCTGCGCAGGAATGGTAGCATACATTTCAGGATTGCCGGTGCAACATTTTATTGCGGCCTGCAATGTAAATGATGTGGTGCCTCAATTTTTAGAAACAGGCAGCTATAGGCCAAAAGGGGCAATGGCAACCATTTCCAATGCAATGGATGTCGGCGATCCGAGTAACTTCATTCGCATTATGGAATTGTTTAAGCAAAAAATAGATAACCTGAGATCTGTTCTCAGCAGCTATAGCGTTGATGATACAATAACCAGAGAAACGATCAAAGATGTGTATGAAAAATATCATTACACCCTGGACCCTCATGGGGCTGTTGGTTATTATGCGTTAAATAAATATTTGCAGGATGTTGGCCAGCGGCCAATATCGGGGGAAAAATTCTCCAACTCTCCTTTAGGGGATGGGGGCGGTATCTTTCTCGAAACAGCACATCCCGTTAAGTTCCCTGAAACGGTAGAAGAAGTAACAAACAAAAAGATCAACATCCCACGAAGTGTTGAGCATTTATTAAACAGGAAAAAACAAAGCATAAAAATGAATGCTTCCTTTGAGAAATTGAAAGAATGGTTAATGGAAAAATCATAAAAAATTAAAATGGAACACCGGAAGCGATAAGGAAAGGCAACATCCGAAATGCTTTGCAAATATAAAATACAATCGATCGCACAAGATCTTCATTAAAGATCAACTTTTGAAGAACTCTTAACTTTTCCAGGAGCTGATGACTATGAACGATCATCTTATTATATCTAAACCTGATGCTGATGAATATCCTGAATGGTTTGCATCTGAAATTGAAGCGGTGCATTATCATGATTTAATTGGCGGCCTCGATGAATCATTCAAACTCACATTGCCTATCCTGGAGAAATTGACCAAAGAAGATTTGATTTACAGATATGCGCCTGGTAAATGGAGTATTAAACAGATGTGGCAGCATGTTATTGATGTGGAGCGCGTACTTTCTTACAGGGCACTGCGTTATGCAAGGCAGGACCCGACTATTCTTACCGGTTTTGATGAAAACAAATACGCTGAAATGAGCAATGCAGATGCAAGAGATTTTAGCGCAATCTTGTCTGAATATACTGTTTTGAGAAAATCAACAATTGAATTATTCAAAAGTTTTACAAAAGAAATGTTTATGCATACAGGAACCACAGGTAAATCAAAGATGACTGTTCGTTCTCTTGGTTATCTTATTCTTGGTCATGAGATACATCATGTGAATATGATCAAAGAAAGATATTTGAAACAATGATTTTTTTGTGAAACGTGAAATGACATACATGAGAACCATTAATCTCTCTCGTCTCATTTTGAACGGCTCGGGGAAAGTCGCTCGGTGCTTTGCAGTACAAGTGTGCGACGCAAGAGGCGATGCCATTAGCACGTTCGCCCGGCTACAAAAATTGTTTATCATCTTTAAAATATATCAACTCTTTATTCGTCTATCTTATCAGGAATGGAGAAGGCACTTGTAATAAAGGATAACATGGCAGGGGCGCAGAAACGTAATATTACGCAGGTAATTAACGAGTACAGTAAGCGCTTGCTTGGGTTCATCCGGAAAAGAGTGACCAATGAAGCCGACGCCGAAGACATACTGCAGGATGTATTTTATCAATTTATTGGCAATACGGAACCAATTGAACAACTAACGAGTTGGTTGTTTACCGTTACACGCAATAAAATAACAGACAGGAAGAGGAAGAAAAAACCGGATCTTCTTGAAGACGTATATGCGAATGAAGAGGAGCCGCTTAACTGGAGCGAGTTCTTTTTTGATGCGGCCAGTAATCCTGAAACAGAGTACCTGCGTTCGTTGTTTTGGGATGAACTTAACAACGCGTTGGATGAATTACCCCCGGAACAAAGGCTTGTTTTTATTTTAAATGAGCTGGAAGGCGTGCCATTCAAAATTATTGCAGAACAAACAGGTGAAACCATCAATACATTAATATCGCGCAAACGCTATGCAGTACTACATTTGAGAGAACGGTTAAGCGCCTTGCGCGAGGAGTTACTTAATTATTAAAACAAAGACCATGAAAAGAAGATACTGGCAGGTACGGGCGTTCCCTTTAATTATTTTGGGTGTACTTGCTATTGTTGCACTACTTAGTTTTATTGTAATGAGTTTATGGAACAACATTCTTGTTTCTGTGCTGCATATAGGTGTTATTAATTTCTGGCAGGCGCTTGGTTTATTGGTGTTGGCTAAAATATTATTTGGCGGATTTCCCGGCTGGCGTGGAAGACATGGTTATGGGCATTTCGGTTACCGGAGAAAAGAAATGTACGAGAAATGGCAAACAATGACACCTGAAGAAAGGGAAAAATTCAAACAGGAATGGAGAGACCGTTGCAGGGGTGTGAGAAGAGAAGAAGTGGACAAGAAAACAAACGCAGGTATTGAATAGCTTATCGTTTATTGTCTATTGTTTATTCTGTTCCCGTTGTTTTTCTAACTCTTACCTGAAATTACTCATTGCTCTAAAAATGTTTTATGGAAATTTTAGTTTTTAAAACGAACGTTGAGAACATGAAGCATGTGCGAAAGCTATATGCTCTGCTGAGATCCATCCAGGGAATTTTAAAATGGAATATAGATACAGAAGATGTTGATAAGGTACTGCGTGTAGAAACTGTAAGCGTTGCACCACGTAAGATTGAAATGACCTTACAAAAGGCTGGTTATTATTGTAAAGAGCTGGAAGATTGATGCTCCTTTATAGCTGGCGCATCTAAAGACGGAAGCGCAACGTTATTAAAAAAAATTTTTGCAACGGGAGTAATGTTTGTTGAGGATGAAAGTTCCTGGTAACATATTACAGCCAGTTCCGGAAATTTGTTTTTTACAATTTGCTTAAGTTTTCTTCTTACTTCTACCGTGCTGAGAAGAGGGTACAGATTATTCCTGTTCTCCCCAATTACTTTTTCGACCGAATTCAACAAATCGTAAAAAGCAGGATCTGTATAAACAATTTTGTCCATTTTTAAAATTTTCTCCTCCATCTGTCTGTCTAAAAGATATACATACAATGAATAAGAGTTGTTGGTAAGCATGCTGCTGATATATTGTTTTAAGTTAAGTCTTACAAAATCGGCTGTGTTACCGGGATCATGCAACCATTCGTCACCAGGCTCTTTCAAAGTAGTAAGCCTTGAATCAAAAACAATATTGTTTATGCCGTCTGCAACTACATAATCAAAATCAATAATTGACTGAAAAATTGATTCAATATTCCGGAGTGATATTTTCTCTTCAATAAGCAATCTCAGGACGCGACAAATAAAATGATCATCAACTTTTGAATGTACACGTGCAATTAACGCGGGCTGGTTGTTATTTAAATCATCTATAATGTTTTTACACATACCTGAGTCTAAAAACCAGTTTGTATTTTTCCTGTAGAAATCCACAAGGTGCAGCCCCATAAAAGCGAAAGGAGGCCATACCTGGAACTCACGGGCTGCTACGGCGGCACCTGCAACCACAATACATTCACTGTCATTTGCTGGATGTAAAATATTTCCTTTGTTGT
>DATBFI010000380.1:0-6336 GCA_036558585.1 Chitinophagaceae bacterium | reverse complement strand
TTACAAGTTCTAGTGTTCTAATAAATTTTGCATCATCATCAATTATAATTCCATTCTCTTCAAATATTTTTTTAACCTGCAATTTGTAACCTTCAACCTGTAACCTTTTTATCCATTCATGGTTGAACCACTTCGCCTTTTCATAGTCAAATTTTGCCCCGCCTTTATGCACCCGTTCCATAGAAAATTTTTGTACCAGGTCATCTAAGGAAAAAATCTCCTTTTCGGTTCCGTCGTTCCAGCCAAGCATTGCCAGCATGTTTACGAACGCTTCGGGTAAAAAACCTTTTTCACGAAAGCCCTGTGTAAATTCGTTTGTACGAGGGTCAGTCCAGTTCATTGGAAAGATCGGGAAGCCTAAACGTTCTGCGTCACGCTTACTTAGTTTGCCGTTCCCATCTGGTTTTAAAATCAAAGGCAGGTGTGCCCATTGCGGCATGTTTTCTAAACCAAATAAATATTTCCATAACAGGATATGTACCGGTGCTGATGACAACCATTCTTCCCCGCGAAATGCATGCGTTATTTTCATTAAATAATCATCCACAACAACTGCAAGATGATAAGTGGGCATGCCGTCTGCTTTCAATAAAACTTTATCATCCACCTGGGACGAATGAAATGTTACCTCTCCGCGTATCATGTCAGTAAAGTGCACGTCTTCATCCACAGGCATTTTGATCCTTATAACATATGGTAAACCTTCACTTAAAAATCTTTTTACTTCATCGTCTGCGAGCGTTAATGAATTTTTCATTTTCCCTCTCAATGAATGATCATATTGCGGAGAAGGATTTTGTTCCGTTTTGAATTTGCTGCGCATTTCCTCCAATTCCCGTGGCGTATCAAAAGCATAATAGGCATGACCATCTTTTACCAATTGCTCGGCGTATTGTTTATACAAATGCTTGCGGTCACTTTGACGATAAGGGCCGTAAGAACCCCCTCGTGCAGGACTTTCATCAGGATGCAAACCACACCAGTTCAAACATTCGAAGATATATTCTTCGGCACCGGGAACAAGGCGGGTTTGATCAGTGTCTTCTATTCTTAGAATAAAATCGCCCTCATTATGTTTTGCAAATAAATAATTGAATAATACTGTTCTCATGCCACCAAGATGTAACCCTCCTGTTGGTGATGGTGCAAAACGGACTCTTACTCTTTTATCATTTATCATAATTCCAGCAAAGATAGAATCATTGAATTACCGGGTAACTGAGGTAATTAAGTTACTCGGTTATTAAGGTGTTTGTGTGAATTGTTTATTACTTTACAAATTTATTTTGAAATTGTAATGTAGCTTCGCTCTGATTGAATATATAATAAAACCTCAACCCGGAATGGATACAATCGTCCAAATATTTTTCAACAGCACAAGAGTGCGACGCAACAGACGATGCCATAATATACTACAGCCCGGTACAAAAAAAATAATATCGAAAGAAATCTGCTGTTATAGCGCAGTAATCACTTTATGTTTTTGGGCATCAACTTTATTTGCCCAGCTTACCTACGAACACCTGGCAGTTCAGTACGATTCCCCATGGATTTGCGGAAAATTAAAACTGATCCCGGTAAGATTCAAAAGCAATGGAGGACGTGAGAACAATTTTTTAAATGGAGGACTTATAAGCTTTGAACAGGCATTCAGGGAAGGAAAAGTATCGGTGAAAGAAACAAGTTTGCCCGGAGGTTCTGACGTAAGCCTGCTCGAAATAAAAAACCATACAAAAAAGAATATCTTGCTGAATAGCGGTGAAATAGTTTCGGGAGGCAAACAGGACAGAGCCTTTGGTGGTACGACAATTATACCACCCGGTGACGACGAAAATTATCTTCCTGTTTTTTGTATTGAGAAAGGAAGATGGGATGGGAAGCCCCGGCCATTTCGCTATTCCGGTTCTGCAGATGCATCGCTTCGAAAACAGATAGATGTAAACAAACAACAAAATAAAGTATGGAAAGAAATTGACAGGCAACTGCAGGATGAAGGTATGCAAAATGCAACATGGAATTATATTGATATCTATAAAGACACGTCTTCTGTTGATACGGCCTGCCTGCATTTCTTCCGGAGAAAATTAATAGAGAGCGATAGCGCCTATGCAGGCTTTGTAGCTATTACAGGCAAGCGAATTATTGATTGCCAGTTGTTTGGCAGCAATGATCTGTGTGTTTCTTCTTTTGATGTAATGCTGAAGAGTTATTCGCGAAGCATTACTTCAAAAGATAGTGTTCCGCAACTTTCCAACGATGATGTAAAAATGTTTTTAGACAAATTCCTTAAAACAGAAGCACAGCAGAAGGAATATCTTGAAAAGCATGGAAGATTATATACTTATCAGAACCACATAATACATCTGATTGCATACCCCTGAACAACACACCGGAACCTGAAACTTCAAACTTGCAACTTCTGTATATCTTTATCAAAATACTTAACCAATGAAAAAAATTATCTTTTTAATTTCTGTTGTTATTGGTTTACAATTATCCGCACAGCCTTATACTCCTTCACCTGCAAACTTACAGGCAAGAGAATGGTTTAGTAATGCAAAATTTGGTTTGTTCATTCATTGGGGGCCATTTAGTATTCCCGGCCAGGGAGAATGGGTAATGAATAATCTCAATATCACTGTAAAAAATTATACAAGATTAATGGACTTTTTTAATCCTGTTGATTTTGATGCACAACAATGGGTCGCTATGGCGAAGGATGCGGGTATGAAATATATCACGCTTATTACGAGACACCATGATGGATTTAGTATGTGGGATACAAAATATTCTGATTTCAATATTATGAATTCGCCTTACCATAAAGACATTGTAAAAATGATTGCTGATGAATGTCACAAACAAGGAATAAAATTATTTTTATACTATTCATTGCTTGACTGGAGAAGGGACGATTACAGTTATTGGACGGGTAATACTGGTCATGGAACAGGAAGAACGGTGCATGGCAAATGGGAGGACTATATTCAATTTATGAAAAATCAATTGACCGAACTGTTAACCAATTATGGAGAAATTGCAGGGATTTGGTTTGATGGTTATTGGGATCAGCTCGATAACACCAATCATGATAACCCAACACCAAGAGTTGACTGGCATTTCAGAGAAATATATGACCTGATCCATAAGTTGCAACCACAATGTCTCGTAGGTAATAATCATCACATCACCCCATTAGCCGGAGAAGATTTTCAAATGTTTGAAAAGGATCTGCCCGGTGGCAATACCACTGGTTTTGGTGGCGCTTCTGTTTCTAAATTACCACTTGAAACCTGCGAGACGATCAATAATTCATGGGGATTTAATATTACAGATACTACATTTAAAACACACGAACAGTTAGTACAGTATCTTGTAAGAGCTTCAGGGTATGGAGCTAATTTCCTGCTCAATATAGGGCCTATGCCCAATGGTAAAATCCAACCGGAATTTATCGAACGTTTACACTGGGTGGGCAATTGGTTAAAGACTTATGGCGAAAGCATTTACAATACAGAGGGTGGATATATACGTCCCCAAAAATGGGGTTGCGTTACGCAGAAGGAAGGAGAAGTTTTTGTGCATGTGCTTGATAAAAATGCCAGGGAAATAACGCTTGATAATTTTCCTTTTAAAACAATTTCAAAAGCATACTTACTAAAAGATAAAACAAGTGTGAATGTTCAACTTGATAATGGTACCGCAAAAATTACTACTATAACACAAAATAATGACGAGCCTGATCAGGTGATCGTATTAGAAGTAAAGGGTTAATGAGAGCCTCATTTCTATCCTATTTTTTGAGTTATGTTTTATACAGTAAAAACACCGTGGTTTTTAAAGAAACTAATGCATCCTTCTCTTATATGGGAAAAGCCAACAGAAGAAAAAATTTTATATCTCACTTTTGATGACGGCCCGCATCCGACCGCAACGTCATTTGTATTAGAACAATTAAAACAATATAATGCAAAAGCAACATTCTTTTGTATTGGAAAAAATGTGATAGAACATGCGGAAGTTTATCGTCGTATCCTTGATGAAGGACATAAGGTGGGCAATCATACATTCAATCACCTTAACGGATGGAAAACAAATAATAGAGCTTATATCAAAAATATTTTTGAAGCCGCAAAATATATTGACAGTGATTTATTTCGGCCGCCGTATGGAAGAATTACAAAGTTCCAGGCCAGTTTGTTAACAAATACGAAATTGGAACTACGAGATACGAATGATTTAAATTCCAGGTTTAAAATAATTATGTGGTCTGTTTTAAGTGGTGACTTCGATATAAAAATTGATCCTCAGCGTTGTTTGGAAAATGTAATACTCAATGCAAAACCTGGTAATATCATTGTTTTTCATGACAGCACAAAGGCATGGGATAAAATGAGCTTTGCACTTCCTAAGGCATTAGAGCAGTTTAGTAAGCAGGGTTATTTTTTCAAAGCTTTGAATGACTAATAAGGTCTTCAAAAAAAAAATTTTTCAATAGTAAACTACGCCAGGCTTAATGGTTAATAAATGCGAATGATGTAACGGAAAAAGTGTAAACCACAATTGAATAGTAATCGGGAACAATAAAAATTAATGTCTTGGAAAATAACAGTAAATAATAAAACCAATTTACAAACCCCTTAAAAAAAGAGAGCTAAGGTAGATACCTCAGCCCGTTTTTAATCCGTACCCTATGAAAACAGTTCAAAAGTAATAGTTTTAGCACATATTTCAAAGTTTTGCAAAAATGTTATTTACTTAATTTTTTTTTAATGTATGGAACTGGTCGATACTCATTGCCATCTATACCTCGATGAATTTAAGACAGATATAGATTCGGTTATAGAACGAGCGAAAAAGATTGGTGTTAAAAAGTTTTACCTGCCCGCTATTGATAGTTCATCTAACGATAACATGCTGGCCCTGGAAGCAGCTTTTGGGGAAGAATGTTTTGCTATGATGGGTTTGCATCCATGCTCTGTAAAGGAAGATTATAAAGAAGAACTAAAAAAGGTAGAGCGATGGCTGCATAAAAGATCATTTGCGGCAGTAGGCGAAATCGGTTTGGATTTTTATTGGGATAAAACTTTTGTAACTCAGCAGCATGAAGCTTTTCAAATGCAAATGCAGTGGGCGTTAGAACAAAATAAGCCTATAGTGATACACACGCGGAATGCTATCCGGGAAGCGATTAGTGAGGTAAAGTCCTTTGCTGTAAAGGGTTTGAGAGGTATCTTTCATTGTTTTAGCAGTAGCTATGAAGATGCAAGGCAAATTATTGACATGCAATTTCTGCTTGGCATTGGAGGCGTTTTAACGTATAAAAACTCTGGTTTGCAAACTGTAGTAGAAAAAATAAATATGGAACATATCGTACTGGAAACGGATGCTCCTTATTTAACTCCTGTTCCTTACAGGGGAAAAAGAAATGAGAGCAGTTACCTCCAATTTATTATCGCTAAACTTGCTGAAATAAAAAAGATAACTGTTGAAGAAGTGGCTGTTATTACAACTGCAAATGCGGAAAAAGTTTTCAGGAACTGATGATATAACAGTTATTTTTGCAGCCCTGCAATGGAGAGTTGTCCGAGTGGTTGAAGGAGCACGCCTGGAAAGTGTGTATACTCCTAAAGGGTATCGGGGGTTCGAATCCCTCACTCTCCGCAATTCAAGAAATTTAATTAAAATTTTATGTTTATATCCCCAAAAATTGGATGATTAATTGCTTTTCATGAAGCTTCGAAAGATGTTCTGCAAGCCAGCCGGAGCTTTTATGTTGGTCCTGTATTGAGAGATTTTCGTATTAGCACACTCCTTTTTTAATGTACAACATAATACCCGGCCAATTTAAAAAAAGAAAAATCATTTTACTCCCCGATTATTCTCCGAAAAATTTTTTTCAGAGAAAGAAGTTGCTTCTTTCAAAAATCGAAAGGGAAGTTCATAGCATAACTGTATTCCAAAAACTTATTGAAATAGATACTTGTTATAAACAGGTTGCTGTAATTAATACAATGGAAATAATAAAAATGCTTACACACCATTGGGAAGATGTAAAAAGAATTTATGAAGAAGGCATTGCAACAGGTGATGCAACTTTTCAAACCGCTGCGCCCGCATGGGAAGAATGGAATGGCTCACACCTGGAGGTTTGCAGGTTAATTTCAGTTGAAAATGATAAACTATCGGGATGGATTGCCCTTACTCCTCTATCAGGCCGTTGCGTATACTCGGGTGTTGCGGAAGTAAGTATATATGTTGCCCAAAATGCAAAAGGAAAAGGAATAGGTAAACAATTATTGCGGTCAGTGATTAATGAAAGTGAGCACCATAATA
>DATBFI010000379.1:0-6517 GCA_036558585.1 Chitinophagaceae bacterium | reverse complement strand
TTGAAACACAATATAAATCTTGATTATAAGTCTTTAAGAAAGTTAATTCATTTTATTCCTTCCATCATTACAAAAAAAATCTGCCTCTTTATTTCTTATATTTTGCCTCTTTCTATTATGAAAAAGATTGTCTACAGATTAAGCTATATAAACAGCTAACCGAATTGGTGATGAAGGAAATTCTTATTTTTTTTTATGATCAGGAAATAAAAACCAATTCTACCAATTCTGTTGCAAGATTGGTTGGAGCTGTAATAAAAGAATTGGAATCAAAATATAACATAACTTTTTTTACATTTAATCCTTGCTACTCAGATAAAAATATTTTTTCAAAACCTAAGCTTGCAAAAATTTATTTTTTACAAAGGATAAGACAGAAAGTTGTTAATTTTTTTTTCAAAACTAAAAGAATTAAAGAATTTCATCTAAAGAAGGAAGCAATAAGAAGATCTGCAATAGCTACTAATACTAAATATGATTTTGTTATTGTACTGGCACTTGATGAAGTAGATTTCCTGAGAACTAATTTTCCTGATGCGGTTATTATTTACTGGATACACAACATTTCTGCCATTTGTAAAAAGGAATATTTATGCAATGTGAATAAGGCGGATTATTTTTTAAGTCCTTCGCGTACAACCTATCATTTATTACTGGAAAAATTACAGCCCGCTCCATTAACAGCTCCATTTTATTTTACACCTAATTGGTGTGATGAGGTATTTAAGCAAACTGATACCTCATTAATTAGGGAACTTAAAGAAATGCATGATATTGCTTCCGGTTCTATTGTTTTTATTTTTTCGGGTAGCGATTTAAAGTTAAAAGGAAAATTCATTCTCGAAAAAGTTATTAAAAGTCTGTCTGCAGAAATTGATCAGGAAATTGTGTTTTTCTTTGCAGGAAGTGATAACAATATCGGCGAACAAAATTGGAAAAACATACGGTTAATTCACCTTGGTTTACTCGAACCCCCTAAACTGGCTGCTTATTTTCACATTTCGTCTTTTGGCTGTTTCCCCAGCCTGGCTTATGATCACTGCCCCTTGACCTTGCTTGAATTGATACATTGCAACGTATTACCACTGGCATCAGATATCGGTGGCGTAAAAGAAATCACTGGTTCGAACTATAAATTTTTGGTCAAAGAACCACATTCGATAGATGCCTGGACAGAGGCGATAAAGCAAGCATTGTCTTTAAGCGATGAGGAAAGAAGTTTGCAAATGAACTCTTTAAAAGAGAGGGTTATTAAAACCTATTCAAAGGATATAGCTTTTAACGTACTAACAGAAATATTGAATTCACAATAGGTATGTCTTTTAAATTTTTCTTTGAAAAACTTTTACTTCCTGTAAAAGGGAAATTATATCGTTCAACTTTAAGGGAGAAATGGTATCGCTTTCAGTCAAGGAGGCGACTAAAAAATAAAAGTTTTACCATAATATCTAATAACTGCTGGGCATGGAGCGTGTATGAAGATCTTGGTGTGCCTTATGATACGCCCACAGTCGGACTTTTTTTTTATGCGCCCTGTTATATCAAATTTTTGAAAAATGTCAGGCATTATTTGGGGGCTCCTTTAACCTTCAAAGATCATTCTTGTTATTCTCTTGCAAATGAGAAGCGGCAAAGAAAGAAATATCCCATCGGTGTTTTGGACGATATAGAAATTCACTTTCTGCATTATAAAAATGAGGGTGAAGCATTTGAAAAATGGAACAGGCGTGCTAAAAGAATCAACTTTGATAATCTGTTTGTCGCCTGCTCGGAAGTAGATCTCTGCACAATTGAACATATTAAAGAATTCGACAAGTTAAATTTTCAGCACAAAGTTTTTTTTAGTGCAAAAAATTACCAGGGAATTCACTCTTTGGTATGGTTAAAATGCTTTGAAGACAAACCTTATATTGGAGACATCAGCACGCACAGGTGGTCGTACCGAAAATATTTCGACGTAGTGGGATGGTTAAATAAGCAATAATTTTTTGTATGAAGGTATCTGTCATTGTTCCAAATTATAACCATGAAAAATTTCTGAAACGGAGGATAGAAAGTATCCTGACGCAGACCTATGAAGACTTTGAGATCATTATTCTGGATGATTGTTCAACTGATGAAAGCCGTGAAATCATTGAGTTTTACAGGTCAAATCCAAAGATAAGTGAGATAATCTTCAACGAAACCAACAGTGGTTCTGTTTTCAGGCAATGGTTAAAAGGCCTGCAAATAGCGAAAGGTGAATTGATATGGATGGCAGAAAGTGATGACTGGTGTGAGAATAATTTTCTGGAGGTGCTCGTAAATGGCATTGAAAAAAATCCTGCATGCGTAGTTGCATTTTCACAATCGTATTGTATAGGAAATAATAATGAAATAAAATGGCAATCGCGTCATCCAAAACCGGAATATATAAAGGGGAACTTTTTTTTTAAAGAACGACTTGTTTATGGATGTACAATTTTTAATGCAAGCATGGCGATTTTTAAAAAAGAGGCAGCACTTAGGGTACCAGCTGAATTAACGAAATTCAAACTATGCGGAGATTGGTTTTTCTGGATAAATATTGTGCGACACGGTGATGTATTTATTAGTGACAAGGTCTTGAATTACTACAGGCGTGCAGATAACAGTTTAACAGAAAAAGCATATGCAACTGGCTATAACTTTATTGAAGAGCTGAACATGTTTCAATTGATAAAGGCTCAAAAAAAGGAGCGTGTGTCAATTATCAACGACTCTGTCTTTAACAGGTATAACAGTTTTCAAAGAAGAAAAAATAAGTTTTCGCAAAAAGAGGCCCGATTGGTATTTGATGCCTTTTATCATTTCTCCGGCGGTTATTTTTTGTTCAAAATACTTCTATTGAATAAGCGTATCAATCTTTTAGTTAGAAAGATACGGCTGAGAATAAAAGTCACTTTTCAAAATTCACGCCCATCAAAATTGAAGCCGCTTGAAGATCGCCTATTTAATAGCTGCTCATAATAATTATCTACATCTTCAACGGCTGATAGCGGCTCTTAATGAAAAGCATTCCGCTTTTTATGTCCACATTGATAAAAAATATGCACTACCGGATATCAAAGGAGATAATATTGTTTTTATTGAGAAGAGGGTCAATGTACACTGGTCTGGATTTTCGCAGGTAAGGGCTACATTAAATCTTCTTGACAGAGCGATGAAAGATGAAAACGATTATTTTGCATTTTTAAGCGGGGTAGATTACCCTATCAAATGCAATTCCTATTTGTATGATAAATTGAAAGAAGGAGGCGAATATATTCATATTCAAAAAATGGGAACGGATCCTTATGCACCTTTGTCACGCTATAAGTATTATTATTTTACAGACTATTATAATAGAAGGGATAAACGCAGCGGTAAAACGCAATTTTTTCTGGGAGTGCAAAAAAAACTTAGAAAACTAAGGATCAGGAAAAAAATACCTTTTCAGTTGTATACAGGCGCTTCATGGTTCATCCTCTCTAAATTTTGTGTACGATATATTTTGGATGAAATAAAAAAAGATAAAAAATATATTCAATTTTTCAGATTTGGGTTTTGTCCCGATGAATCCTTCTTTCAAACGATCATTGGCAATTCCAAATTTTGCAAAAACGTGAGAGGATATTTGACCTACGCAGATTGGAGCATTGACCCAGGCCCCGCTATAATTGAACCATACCATATCCCTGTTTTGAAAACTCTAACAGGTAAATTTTTTGCCAGGAAGTTTAATGACAATTCTGCTGCGATCATAGAATTGATTGACCAGGAACTGCGAAGTGCAGAGGAAAAAATTGTTGAGTAGAATTTTATCTGGTATCGCACTATAAATTCTGATGTCCTCTAAAAGATTATTAATAACTATCTCGTTCAGCTTCTCGATTCGTTATATTGTACGAACAGGATTACTCCATAAGTTAAGATCATTTTGTGAACCTGTTATTGCTATTGCATGGGATCAGGAAGATCTTATATCGGAATTAAGAGCACAGGGCTTTGAAGTTCATATAATTCCTGAACACAAACGCGAACCAATTTATAGCGATGTACGCCGGAAAATAGATATCTGGTTTAACAGGTTTTGTTTGAAAAGTTCTTCACGAAAAATACAGCAGGCTTATTTAGATCAATACATGCCATTCAGGGCGAAGCTTTTGCGACGAACAAGGGAACGATATAATATTGTGAAGTTATATCTGCCATTTTATAAAAAAAGATTATTTAAAAAAGAAGAACAATTATTACACGCGGCTACAAATTTCACTGAAATAAACAGTTTTGTTGATGCATTAAACATTGACGCAGTTTTTACGGTAACACCTTTTCACAAACAGGAAGATATTTTGCTGAGAGCCTGTAAATACAAGGGAAAGAAAATGCTTACCTCCATTCTTTCTTTTGATAACATTACGAAGCGCGGATGGATCCCGGTTGAATACGATCTATATATTGTTTGGAATGGGCAAAATAAAGAACAATTGCATCGCATATATCCCTTTACAAAAAATAAAACGGTTCATGTTTGCGGTCCTGCTCAATTTGATTTTTATTTTGATAAAGAGTACCTATGGGAAAATTGTGAATGGCGAAGAAATTCGGGCATAAACGTTTCCAAAGAAAGGAAGATCATATTATATGCAGGCGGTCCCCAGGAATTATTTCCGTACGAGCCTTATTATTTAAAGGACATCGATGAGGCAATCAGGAAAGGCCTTATTATCAATCAACCAATAATTTTGTTTCGTTGTCATCCCATGGATAAGATCGAAAGATGGAAATCCATTATAGGAGACAGTAACAATATTGTCTTCGACAATTCATGGAATGGTAAGCAATCAGCAGGATATGCGAATGTTTCGGAAGAAGACATAAAAAAACTATGCTCTACCCTCGCCTATACAGACGTACACATAAATCTTTGTTCTACCATGACAGTTGATGGCAGCGCTTTCGGAAAACCACAGATTGGCCCTGCCTACGTTCACTATAACAAACACTCAGGGAAATTATTGACAAAAATGTATTTGCAGGAGCATTTTGTTCCTGTTATTGAAACAAAAGGATTACAGCTCGCACATTCGTCTCCGGAATTGATCAGGTTAATCAATAAAGCTCTTGAGAATGGAAAGACACACGAGGACGGAAATGCAAAAATATTAAAGAGCACCATTACTTTTTGTGATGGAAAAAACACTGAAAGGGTTGCTGCCGCATTGAAAGATTTTCTGGCCAAAGAAAATTAAGAACGGTATTGTTAGCATGAATGATTTAAAGAAGAAAATAAAAGTTTTATATGTGCAGGAGCCTGCAGGAGGAGGATCCCTAATAGCATTATACGAAATGCTGAGGGAACTGGATGCCAGGGAAATAGAACCTGTTGTAGTGTGTCATTATAAAAGCAAGTATACACAGCAATTAGAAAATATACCCGGCTGCAGGGTTTTGTATGTGCAGGATAGTTTGAAGTTGCACGCACAACACTTCAAATTTTCGAAGAACAGATGGCTTAATGTAATCTGTATTCAATATAATGCTTTCAAAAAATATTTCTACCATGATCGCGACCTTGTAAAATATTTTACCGATATCTTTCAGCGTGAAAAACCAGATATAGTGCATCACAACAACGATATTGCTGTTAACCGCTCCTCAATCAGGGCGGGTGTAAACATGAAGATTCCGCAGGTATTGTACAATCATGGGCTGCCTTCTTATAAGTTTAATTTTGTTGACTATGTCATTGATTCTTTTTTAGTAAAGAAGATAAGCTACCACATACATCTCACCCAGGCGATACATAACAGGTACAGGAAATTGTTTCATTCTGCTTTTTCAAATTCCGAAGTAATTCATTCTTTTATTGACAGGCAAGTATTTAAGCCTTCCGGGCCGGTTGATTGCATAAAAAAAGAATTCGGAATTGAAAATGACGATATTGTTATCACCGATGTTGGCAGAATTATATATTGGAAGGGTCAGCATGTTTTGATAGAAGCATTGAACATGATAAAAAATGATTTTCCGAAGTTAAAAGTGCTAATGGTAGGCTCTTCTGAAAAAGGCGTTGGCTCTGAAGATTACTACAATCATCTCAAAAAACTTATGTGCCAATATCAGTTGCATGATAAAATAATTTTCACCGGTAACAGGACGGATATTGCCGGAATTATGAACGCATCTGATGTTGTTGTGCATACAGCTGTTAAACCAGAGCCGCAAGGTATTGTAATTCTTGAAGCATTGCTTTGCAAAAAACGGGTAATCGCTTCTGATGATGCCGGCTCTGCTGAACTGATTAAAAAATATGGCGGGATTTTATTTCAACCGGGTAATGCCGCACAACTTGCTCAAATTTTGCTGAAATTGTTTAAAGACAAAAATGGGAAAATTGAGATAGAAACAAGTTATCCTTATAACTATAAGCAGATGAATTCAGATTTCAATTCTTCCTGTAAAGCAAGACAGATTACGGATATTTATAAAAGTTGTGTACAAAAAGTATAGATGT
>DATBFI010000378.1:0-7462 GCA_036558585.1 Chitinophagaceae bacterium | reverse complement strand
CCTGTGATGCAGCGTCCCGAAATTACAGCATGAACAAAAAAAGTATTTTAGTGCTTGGTCTTTTTCAAAAGAATAAGGATGAAAAGATAAATATTCGTACTGTCGAAGACAGGGTGGCTGAAATGTTTATAAAAGCGAATATTGATACGATTGTTTCTTCAGGTTTATCAGACAAAATTTCCAGGTTATTTGATACTGTTTATACTGTTATTACAAAAAGAAATAATTACGATATCGCAATTATCCCATTGTTTGGTACCTGGCCAAGTTTTTTGTGGCAGGAACTATTAACAAGAATGCTAAAATTATTCGGGAAAAAAATCGTGCTTGGCATCCACGGAGGTTCAATACCCGGCAGGATCGAGAATGGTACAGAACGTTTTTTAAAAGCAATGAAACGTGCTGATGAATTAATTGCTCCATCGGCATATTTCGCCCATTACTTTCAAAATAAAGGTTTCAAAATTCGTGTTATAGAAAATCCTGTTGATCTTTCAGAATATACATTTCATTGTAAAGAAAGTGTTCGCCCGAGAATTATCTGGATGCGTGCATTTACCGAAATATATAACCCCGAAATGGCGGTTCGTGTTGCAAAAAGACTGTCAGAAAAATTTAGCGATTTTCAAATGGTCATGGCAGGAAAAGAAGGACCGTTAACATCTATAATAAAGGGAATGACTGAAAAAAATGGACTATCACACAAGATAATTTTTCCGGGCTACATAAACACACAGGAAAAAGAAAAATTTGCAAGTGAATATGATATTTATATCTGTACCAACAGGATAGATAACGCCCCTGTTTCCCTGATTGAATTCATGTCTTTTGGTTTGCCTGTTGTATCCGTTAGCACCGGTGGTATTCCTTACCTCATAAAAGATGGACAAAACGGACTATTAGTTGATCCCGACGATGATGAAGCTATGTTCAGGAAAATATGTTTGCTTATTGAAGATCCTTCTTTGGCTAAATCAATTCGTTCAAATGCCTATCAATACGTACAGCAATATGATGAAAAGAATATTATTCATAAATGGAAAGCATTGATGGATGGTTTACGTAAACCCGCAACCGCCGCTATTACCATATAACTATAGTAATCTTAGTTTTTAATTTTTTATCCAATATTCGTATGATCCCCTTTTCACCTCCCTTTATTGACGATGAAGTAATTAATGAAGTCGTGGCCACATTAAAAAGTGGCTGGATAACGACAGGCAAACGGGTAAAAGAGCTCGAAGAAAATATTGGTGCATTTTGTGGAATTGAAAATGTTTTGGCTGTTAATTCTGCTACTTCTGCGTTGATGCTTACATTACATTGGTACGGCGTCCGCGAAGGAGATGAAGTAATCGTTCCGGCATATACATACTGCGCCACAGCTTTGGCTGTAATGCATTTAGGAGCAAAACCTGTGATGGTTGATGCCGGAGAAGATTTTAATATTTCTCCGGAAAAAATAGAAAAGGCAATAACCTGTAAAACAAAAGCAGTTGTAACCGTTGATATTGGTGGATGGCCTTGCAACTATAATTCTATCAGTAACACTTTAAATAAACCTGAAATAAAAAATAAATTTGTTCCCTCGTCTGAGATACAAAATAAACTTGGTCGTATCTTATTTATATCTGATGCTGCACACTCTCTTGGGGCAATATATAATAACAAACGAATAGGAACACAGGCGGATATAACAGTTTTCTCTTTGCATGCCGTAAAAAATCTTACTACTGCAGAAGGTGGATTAATCTGTATAAATATGCCTCATCCTTTTAACAATAATGAAATCTACAAAACACTGCGTCTTTGGAGTTTGAACGGCCAAACAAAAGATGCGTTCACAAAAGCAAAGGTGGGAGAGTGGAAATACGATATTGTGTATCCGGGTTTCAAAATAAATATGCCCGATGTGCTTGCCGCTATTGGTGTGGCACAATTGAAAAAATACGATACGCTGATTCTTAAAAAAAGAAAAAGAATTTTTGATCTGTATACTGCTGCATTTAAAAAATACAGTTGGGCAATTTGTCCGCCTTTTCAAAAAAAAGGTTGTGTTTCATCATTCCATCTCTACCCGTTACGTGTAAAAGGAATTGATGAAGAACAACGAAATAAAATCATACAAAAAATTTCGGAAAAGAATGTTTCGGTAAATGTTCATTTTATTCCTTTACCGATGCTTACGATTTTTAAAAATGAAGGTTATATGATCGAAGATTTTCCGGTGGCTTACGCTCAATATTGCAATGAAATTTCCCTTCCGATCTATCCCCAGCTTACAGATGAACAGTGTAAAACAGTTACAGATGCTGTAGCTATTTCAGTGGAACAAATTTTATGTAAAGGTGTTGTACCTTCCGCGCAAATTGTGGTTACTACTCTTAAATCAGCAAAAAAATTTTCTAATTAATATTTCATGAAAACATCATTGCACATTGTAGTTTCACAGAATAGTATATGGTTTAATGATTCGCTTAAGTATGCCTTAAAAGTAAAGCTGGATGTGGTTGTATGTATGTTAATTGATAAATTTGTAACCACTAAACACTTAAAAAGATCCATTGTTTCCTGTAAAACCAAACGATACAGCTCTTTACAACTACTCTGCACATGCGGGAATTGCAACACAAGCCCATGTAGCAGGATTGCCACAGAATACATCTGCCGGCATCAAAAAAAATATTTTTATATCACTGGCTCCGGTTTATGATCTAACCCGTTTTTTTGATATAATTATTTCAGCTGCATGTTTGATTGTATTTCTCCCAATTTTTTTATTAATCGCTTTTATTATTAAAATTTCATCGAAGGGGCCAATAATATTTTCTCAAAAACGAGTTGGCAAACATAACCGGGATTTTACACTTTATAAATTCAGAACAATGCGCGTGGATGATAATGATCCGGGATCATTGATGACCTCTGGCCATAGCCATAGGGTTACACGTGTGGGGCATTTTTTGCGCAAGTATAAGTTAGATGAATTGCCGCAGTTATATAACGTTTTAAAAAATGAAATGAGCATTGTTGGTCCTCGCCCTGAACTGAGAAAATATGTTGACCTCTATTCTAATTTCGATCGAGAGATATTGTTAATAAAACCAGGCATTACGGATTACGCATCTATTTTATTCAGGAATGAAAATAAATTATTGGCTTTGCAAGCCAATCCCGAAAAACATTATATAGAAACAGTTGTACCCGTTAAAATCAGATTAAATAGAAAATATGCAAACAATAAAACCTTAAAAAACTATCTTATTATCATTGTTAAAACAATTGTTTCGTTGTTTAATTAAGACATAATTAGCGTATCATCATCATTGACAGTACCCTTTGAACTACGGGGATTATTCCCATAGAAACCTTTAAATTAACTGTCGTGAAAGAGTTTAGAAAGTTTTTGCTCAATAATCGCATCACACCTAAATGGGTTATATTTTTATTAGACTTAATGCTTTGCATGATTGCCTTTGCATATGCAAACTACCAGCTAACCAACTTAAAAATTATTTTCATAGATAATAAAGCACTTGTGGAAGGTTTTATTACAGTTGCTCTTTCGTCATCTCTTTTCTTTTTTAGTTTTAAAACTTATGAAGGTATTATCAGGTTTTCCGAGATACACGAAGTAATACGCGCAATGTTTGCCGTATTTTGCTCCTTTTTTTTAATGCTTCTCATGAACATAGCATTAGTTCTTTGTAAGGTACCGGTATATATTCCTGGCTCTGTTTTGTTTGTTTACTTTTTTTGTGCTGCATTTATAATAAGTGGCTACCGCGTGCTGGTGAAAATGCTTTATAGTGCGGATTTAGCCGAAGCCGAGACGGTTCCCGTGATTATTTATGGCGCCGGTACAAAAGGGCTATCACTGCAAAAAACAATTGGAAAAATTTCTGATACACCGTACAGAGTGGTTGCTTTTATAGAAGACGACGAAACGTTGATTGGCAAAACTGTAAATAATATTCGTATTTATTCTTATAGTCAATTAGAATCTCTTTTAAAGCTCTTGCGCATTAAAGTATTATTCTTTTCAACTACAAGTATAGATGTTGCTATAAAAAGCCATATTGTAGATAAATGTCTGGCCCACCATATAAAAATAATGAACGTTCCCTTGTTGGATGGCTGGATGCAAAGTCATTTAAATTCGAGTATTTTAAAGGAAGTTAAAATTGAAGAATTACTTGGAAGGCCTCCAATACAGCTATATAATCCGGCCGTAGTAAATTTTTTATCCAATAAAAATATTTTGATTACCGGCGCAGCAGGATCTATCGGGAGCGAGTTGGCAAGACAGATTGCAGCTATGAATCCCGGTTCTCTTATTATTTGTGATCAGATCGAAACCGGTTTACATGACCTTGAATACGAATTGCAAAAAAAACATAATCTCGGGGGAAAACTTAAGTTTTATTTAGGTGATGTGAAAGATGTATTTGCGATGGAACAACTGTTTAATACATACAGACCCCAAATTGTTTTTCATGCAGCCGCGTATAAACATGTGCCCATAATGGAAAATCACCCATCGGAAGCTATACGCAATAATGTATTGGGAACAAAAGTGGTTGCTGATCTGTCAGAAAAATATTATGTAGACCGCTTTTTATTTATCTCCACTGACAAAGCTATAAATCCATCAAATATTATGGGAGCATCAAAGCGAATAGCAGAGATGTATTGCCATTCATTGCAATTCGATAATGATAAAATTTCTTCTGATGACCCAATAGTTTACAGGATGTCTTCTCCTGAGCACCGGACAAAATTCATAATTACAAGGTTTGGTAATGTGCTTGCCTCAAATGGATCTGTTATTCCAAGATTTCGCGAGCAAATTGAAAATGGTGGCCCTGTAACTGTTACCCACCCTGAAGTAATCAGGTATTTTATGACTATTCACGAAGCTTGTACACTTGTATTGGAAGCAGTAACAATGGGCAAGGGTGGTGAAGTGCTCCTTTTTGATATGGGAGAACCAGTTAAGATTCTGGACCTGGCAAAAAAAATGATCATGCTGGCAGGTCATCAACCAGGCAGGGATATCGCGATTACGTTTACAGGCTTGAGACCGGGGGAAAAATTATATGAGGAATTACTCAATAAAGAAGAAGAGGTGATACCAACTCATCATAAAAAGATACTTATTGCGAAAACCCAACAAAATAATACCACGCAAATGGCCGCTGATATTAACAAGCTCATTCATTTAGCAAATGCCTGCAGGGATGAAGAAGTTGTAAAACAAATGAAACGAATCCTCCCACAATATATCAGCAATAATTCGGTGTATGAGTTATTTGACACATTCGTTAAAACAAATCAGCCAGTTGTAGCTCAAATGTAATTAGCCCTACTTTTGCACATGTTTTCTTTTTTGAAAAAAACAAGAAATGTAGGGCCGGATCTTTCATTTATCAGTGCCGATATGCACTCGCATCTATTGCCTGATTTAGATGATGGTCTAAAAACGTTAGACGAAACAATTGCTTTTATCAGTGAATTGTATAAGTTGGGCTACAGCAAGCTTATTTGCACACCACATATCATTAGTGATATGTATCCAAATAATCCTCAAACAATTTTATCAAAGCTTGAACTGGTGCGCAGCGCTTTAAGGGAAGCCAATATTGATATAACCATAGAAGCGGCTGCCGAATATATGGTTGACCTCGAAATGGAAAAATATATTTCATCCGGTGAGCCATTATTAACTTTTGGTAATAATCTTATACTGATAGAAATGTCTTATATCGGGGCGTCCCCCAATATTCAGCAGGTAATTTTTCAATTACGCTTAAAGGGTTTACAGCCAGTGCTTGCACATCCTGAGCGGTATATTTTTTATCACAATGATTTTACGAACTATCATCGTTTTATTGACCTTGGTTGTTTATTACAAGCAAACCTTTTATCCTTTCTGGGATACTATGGTAAACCAGTAAAGATGATAGCAGAGAAATTATTAAAGAGCAAAATGATTGATCTGCTGGGGACCGATATGCATCACGAAAGACATCTTGCCGCACTTAAAGAACTTGCTTCAAAAAAAGAATTTTATAAAATAATGGAAGCAGCGGAGATTAAGAATAAACAATTGTTATTGTGACCTTGTCTCAGGAAATGTATTAGCTAAATTTATGGCACTCCCGTAGTACCGTCTCTCACTTTAATTTTCTTTTTGTTTGAATTTTTCTTCTCGTAATCCAATACTTCTTTTGGTTTCAGTTTTGTTGTAAACATTGTATCTTTTTTAAAAGAAGCACTGTCTGAAGGGTTTTTCCCATTTGCCAACGTCGCATTCTTTTTCTTTGGATCAACCAGTTTATCCAGTATATATTCTTCTGTTTTCACAATAGCACCTGTTTGGGGGTCATAATAATTCCAGGTACCATGTTTTACGGTAAAGCCCTCTACTTTTACCACACGTTTATAAACGGCATCAGTATTAAGGTCGGGCACATCAATGGTATCATAAGGGTTTTTTGGATCTATTGCCTTCCAGCTCTCTTCACGCAACAAACCATATAAATTATAATAAGAGCAGTTGCCATTTTTATATCCCCACTTATAATTCTCTATTGCAAGCAGATCACCCATTAAATTATAGGTGCGCCATACGCCCTCTTTTTTTCCATCTTTATATATTCCTTCTTCTTCGTAGCCAGGTTCACCCCTTAAACTTTCAACACGTGTGACCCATGGGCCCTCCTTCAAATCATTTTGATCCACACGATTCAATGTATCACCCTTTACACCAATCATAAAACTTTTCCACTGGGCATGTGATGAAATACTAAAAATGAAACAAATAAAAGCTAACCACCGCATAAAAATCTTTTAAAAAAATTACGGGAACATACTACAACCACAAATCAAAATTACATCTAATGAAAATAGTATCGTGTTAATGTTTAAACGAAATACTCATCTATTCATTGTACCGATATAATTGAAATTTCGCTGCACCATTTACTACACTTTTTCTGCAAACCATTTCACCGCAAGTTCATAACCTTTCAAACCCAGGCCACTGATAGTTCCTTTACATTTTGCTGAAACATGAGATATCTTTCTGAAATCCTCTCTTGCATGTACATTACTGATGTGCACCTCTATTACCGGCGTTTTAATTGCAGCAACAGCATCGCCAAGGGCAACTGATGTATGCGTATAACCTCCTGGGTTCAAAACAATACCATCATAGTCGAAACCGAGCTTTTGAATTTCAGTAATGAGCTCGCCCTCTATATTGCTTTGATAATAATAAAAATCGATCGAGGGAAACAATGATTGCAGTTGATCGAAATATTTTTCAAAGGGCATATTGCCGTAAATATCTGTTTCTCTTTTGCCCAGCAGGTTCAGGTTAGGGCCATTTATGATAGCAATTTTCATCCTTTAAATTTTTTTAAATATCTGTTTATTATACTGTATGCAAAAATAAAAT
>DATBFI010000377.1:0-7552 GCA_036558585.1 Chitinophagaceae bacterium | reverse complement strand
ATTACTGCAAACACTCTTTTTGTTTGGATACAAAACAGGTGTGTTAAAATGGAACGAAAAATACAGGTGGCATTATTTTGTAAAGAAAATCATTCAACCATCTGACACAATTATTGATATTGGAGCCAACCTTGGTTACTTCAGTTTTGTCTTTAGCAAAATAATAAGTGCAGAAGGCAAATTATATTGCGTAGAACCTGTAAAGCCTTACAGGGAATTACTTGAAAATATCTTACCACATCAAAACAATATTATAATTTATCCTTTTGCGCTCGGAGATAAAAACGAAGGACCGGTTAAGTTGGGAATGCCTCCTTTGTTGCAACAACTGCAGTACCTGCGTCACGGCACTGTTACTATTTTAAAGGATGAAAACATCGGCAATGATCAATTGATTTTTGAGAGTGACATAAAAAAGGGAAGTGAGGTTTTTAGCGACCTGGATAAGTTAGATTATATAAAATGTGATATTGAAGGTTATGAAACGGTAGTTTTTCCTGAGTTAAAGCCTGTCTTAGAAAAACACATGCCCCTTGTTCAACTGGAAACATGGGGTGAGCAGTTGCCGGTAATGCTTTCTTTTTTTAAGGAACTTGGTTATAAGGCCTATCATTTAAGAAATAATAAATTAACTGATGCGGAGAAAATAACATTGGCAGAAATTGCTTCATCTGATATCCTCTTTGTGCCGCCTCGAAGAATAAAAAAGGTGGATAGATTTTTACAGGAAAAGTTGTGAGTGGTTTGATGCTTCTTATGTTTTCCTAAAATTAATTTCCATAGAATTAGTGTTGTGCAGTTCTAATAAAGTCTTGTGCTGCAAACTGCAGAATCTTTTAGCTACGATGGTCACTTCCGGACAACTTTTTTTTGTGCAGAACACGACAATTCAAAGTTCATTTTAATTCATATAATTCATTCCATCTGGTTGTGTATCTCAGACTGCGTAGTTCCTGTCGCATTTTCCAGTTCCGTTCTATCCCTGAAGCTGCAAATTTTAGTGCATCATCACGCATGCTGAAATTAATATTGTCGATCATATTCATCAGAAACCGGCTCACATTTTTAGTATGTGAAACAAATAAATTTCCCTGTATGCTTTCATCTGATACCAGTCCGCTTAACATTATTCCGGCTTTTTTATAAAGTTCTCCCTTTTTGAAAACCTGTTCAGTCAGTTTCATGGCTGATTTGATCAATTCATTTGTTAATGAAGTGGCATGCGGCAAAATAGAGTGGGCGCTTATCATAGGACCATGCCTGAAATGTTCACCCGGCTTGGGCATTTCTTTTGGCACCACAAAGACACTGATTACAGAAGCTGCACTTTGCTGCCGGCGCAGCTTCTCCGCAGCCCTCGATGTATAGGTTGCAACGGCTTCCTTAATATCTTTTAGCTCAGTTACGGGTGTGCCGAACATGCGTGTTGTTGCGATCATTTTTTTCTCGTCGAGCTCATCTTCCATGTCAATTGCCGGTTCGCCCCTTAATTCTTTGATCAGGCGAACACCAACAACACCTCCCAAATTTTTGCGACCCCACTCCTCAGGCATTTTACTAAGCATATAGGCATCCTCAATTCCAAACTTGCGCAGTTTGTCTGCATACTGTCTTCCTACACCCCATATTTCCTGCACCGGTGTTCTGCACAATGTTTCATTGATTTTTTCTTTTGTGTCAAGCACCGTTACGCAATTTGTAATATCCTTATTTTTCTTTGCTTCATGATTGGCAACCTTCGCTAAAACTTTAGTAGGTGCCACACCAACAGATACTGCAACACCTGTCCATTGTTCTATTGTTTCGCGAATATTCATTGCTAAACGGTGCAGGCTATCTGGTGATGCTTCATCCAGGTCAAGAAATGCTTCATCAACAGAATAGACTTCTACATTTTCCTCACCAACTAATTGGCGTAATATCTCCATTACCCGCCAGCTCATATCGCCATACAAATTATAGTTAGACGAAAAAGTTTCTATCCCGAATTGTTCGATCAAAGGCTTGGCTTTGAAATAGGGACCTGCCATTTCTACTCCGAGTTTTTTTGCTTCATCTGTTCGTGAAATAATACAGCCATCATTATTGCTGAGAACAACGACAGGCTTGTTCCAGATATCAGGTCTGAATACCCTTTCACATGAACAATAAAAACTGTTACAGTCAACAATAGCTTTAAACCCCCTCCTATTACTAAAAAAAGAATCGGAATCTTTTCTTTGTTCAATTTCATCTATGTTTGATGATTGCTGTAACTGCATAACAACAGATTTAATGATGTTAAAATTCTCAGCGTACAAGAGGGTCTTTCTCACGTGAAACGGAAGTTCTATGAAACTCTGGCGCTCGGTTCATGAAAAATCAGGTAAATAATTCGCCCTGCTTTGTTTCCGCATGTATATTTTTATTTTGAAATACAAACTTGGCTGCAATTTGATACGCCCTGTTTCCTTCTCTTCGTTTTAACAGCACTGTATGGTCGGCGATAAATCTTCCATGAAAATGCTTGTGCTCAAATTCCAGCCAGCCTTTTTCAAATTGCCAGGGTTCCAGCTTTCGGGCGATAGTTAAATGCGGCTCCGTAATAAAATGAGGCTTATTATCTTTATCAAGCTTCATTAATTTCTGAGGTCCACGCAGTGCTTTCACAATATTCACGATAGGCACTTTGCTGGTAATGTTAATATAGATAGTATGAGACGGAAAACTTCCGAACCCTTTCAGCTCGACTTTTATTGGTGATAAAGACATCGTAATATTTTTTAGCCGTTGAATAATTCGTGTCTCCATCATCTCAATTTGTTTAAAGCGTACCAGTGTTATATGTGGTTTGGTATACATGGCGGTTTCACATTCGTAGTCTTTCGCAAATGTTTTCTTTATTTCCATAATGGTGTTCCATAATTCCTCATGTGGCTGAAGAACAAGCAAATAATCAACTACACGATAACCCGGCGGCGTTATTAATTCATTTTCCATAGGTGATAATTTTTAATCAGTTAAACAGACTACTTTCAGGAGGCAACTGGAATACATTCACGTGTGTACAGGCATCATAGTGGTTTTTTCTTCTTAGTAAAATCAATTCATTCACTTCAAATGATGCGTAAAATGTTTTCCTGGAATATTCAAACATCGCACGCTCATAAACATTTTGTTGCAATCGCCTTGCAATGGATAAATGAGGATGAGTAATAAGTTTTACAGGCGGGCAACCATTGCTTCCAATATATTGATCGATGACTTTTAAGGCAGTGGCCAGTTGCTTAAACGGTTCATGGTCCTGCACCCTGGCAAATACGGTATGTTCAGGGAAACCACTGTAATTATTAAGCGTTACCCAAAAGCATGTTTGCATGCTGAAGATTCGCCGCATGTAGCGGATAATGGTTTCTTCCATTTCTTCTTTCGCGAGAAAATTAGCGACGGTAATATGTGGTAAAGTTTTTTTCGCAAGGCCCACTTTGTATCTTGAAGAAAAAATTTCCTTCTCTTCCTTTAACTGGTCATTTACTTCCTGTGGAGGATGTGCGACCAGTAAATACTCGCAAAATTCGGCTGACGGAGAAATATACTCCTGTACAAATTGACCCAATCCTGTGTTCATAAAAAAATTTGTTTGGATAATAAATTTAGTATAAAATTGCTAAATAAATTAGTAAGTACCAAATAAATTTTTCTCTCTTTAAGGAGAAGAGGGAAGTCACAAAAAATATTTTTTATATGGAAAGGGAAGTAATGTACAATGCTGCCTATAACGGCAGTAAAAAATTTTCGCAGCACGATGTACCTCATGCAAATGCAACCGGTTTTGGCGCCGCCGCAGACGATTATATGGAGCGCGGGATCGACCTGAATGAGCAGCTTATTCTCAACAAGCCTGCTACTTTTTTCTTTCGAATGAATGGTGAAGCCATGGCAGGCGCCGGTATCCAAAGCGGCGATGTGCTTATTGTTGACAGAAGCATAAAAGCCACTAATGGAAAAATAATTGTCGCTGCTGTAAATGGCGATCTTGTTGTACGCAGATTGCAGCAAAATCTTAACCATGTTACACTGGTAGCAGAAAACAATCGCTTCGCCAATATAGAACTGGAAGAATTCACCGAGTATAAGCCGTGGGGTGTTGTAACTTGTGTGATACACATTTTCGAGCCCGCTCTTCTTGTCACGACAAGCAATAATTCATCTAAACAAAAAAAGAAAGACAACGATTACCGCATTTTGTATTAATGATAAAAATTATCAGAATTTATTTTTATGGGCCCGGCAGTTACTTATACATGATGCATTGTTGCGTCGCACTCTTATACGCCTGCCTGGCGGTAGGCAAGGCTTTATTATTTATTAGCAGAGAACCGGAAATATATAAAGGCCGGGAGTTTAATAATTTTTTCAATCTCTGTCTCGCTTGTTGCAGATGGAGCTAAAATATTAGCTATGAAAAACATTGAGCATAATCCAAATGCAAAACCAGTACCTGCAGACCAAGGTGATGTTATACAATACCACTATGGCAGGGGTGCACAAATCAATACAAAGAACCGCTTCCTCATAAATGAAACAACAAAAGAAAACATCGAAGCGATTGATGATTGGGAAGAAAAAACTTTACCAACCCAATATCTGGAACAGGAAGTAAAAAGCATAGTAAATAAAGTTGAAAGTCCTGATGTTGGCATGATGTATAGCATGAACCCTTATGCAGGTTGCGAACACGGGTGCATTTATTGCTATGCACGAAATGTGCATGAGTACTGGGGCTATAGCGCAGGCATGGACTTTGAACAAAAGATCATTGTAAAGAAAAACGCACCTCAGTTGCTTCGAAAATTTTTGATGCATCCAAAATGGGATGCCACGCCTATCATGCTGAGCGGTAATACCGATTGTTACCAGCCTGCGGAACAAACATACCGTTTAACAAGAGGCTTGCTGGAAGTATGCAATGAATTTAACCAGCCCGTTGGTATCCTCACCAAAAATTCATGGATACTGAAAGACAAAGATGTGCTGCAGGAAATGGCAAAAAAAAGAATAGTTTCTGCGATGGTCTCAATAACATCTTTCAATGAGGATCTGCGCAGGGTAATGGAGCCACGTACCACCACTGCTAAACAAAAACTGAAAGTTATCAAAGAATTAAGCGAGGCCGGTGTGCGTATGGGCATTATGATGGGACCAATGATCCCGGGTCTGAACGAACATGAAATGCAGCGCATCATGAAAGGAGCAAAAGATAACGGAGCCACATTTACAGCCTATACTTTTATACGTTTGAATGGTGCCATAAAATTTTTATTTCACGACTGGTTGTATAAAAACTTTCCTGAACGTGCAGATAAGGTTTGGCACCTTATAGAACACAGTCATGACGGGCAGGTAAACGATACACGATGGGGTGTGCGCATGCGTGGCGAGGGCCCTATTGCACAGTTGGTGGCACAACAGTATAAGAAATACGGAAACCTTTATGGTATGAATGCAGAAGAATGGAGTTTAAATCGCTCTTTATTCAGAAGACCGGGAGAGCAGGGGAAGTTGTTTTGAAAAAAATAAAGCCTATGAAATATGTAAAACCACGTGAATTGAGAAAACTAATTTTTAATGAAATAGATCCAAAAATTGAGATCTACAGAGAATCTGATGAAAATTATTTTTGGCCTGAACATAATCCCCCTGCAACAGAAAAAGAAATCGACGACTTTATTCAATCAATACCATATTTTACCCAAGAGCTGAAGAGTTTTCTTTTAAATGATTTTTTTGAAGAGAAAGAGATGTTGATCAGTGAAGAATGGAAAGAGGAGTTTATGAAGAATGTTTGGATGTGGGTGGAGAGATGGTGTATAGTTGAATGATTATCTTATAAGGGTTAAGTTTTTGAATATTGAGAGAACATATTAATTTTAACAGGTGATCTTAGAAATAGAACATAAAATACATGAGCCTCGTTTGGGCGAGGGTATCTATCTGACTTCAGATGTTGCTGAAATATTACGGCTCCCTTATCCGAAGGTTAGAAGATGGATGATAGAATTATGGGATGCACGTTTGGCGGAAAAAGGCAAGTATTCTTTTGGTGATCCCAATAACCGAGCAGTCAATTTTTATACTTTGATTGAGTTTTATACTTTTTACCAATTAAGATCAAAAGGTGTAAGTTCTCAAAAAATTCAAAGGGCTCATAAAATAATAGCACAAGAGCTTAAAACTCCATATCCTTTTGCAACAAATATTAGAACTGATGGCAAGGAAATATGGTATGAATATTTGGATGAATTAATAAGTGCAAATGGGAAACAACAATTAGAGATCAAGGAGATTCTCGAACCTTTCCTGCATAAATTAGAATTTGGAAAAAATAATTTGGCAGAATTGTTTTTTCCACTTGATAAATCAAAAAATGTTGTAGTCGATCCAAAAAGACAATTTGGGCAACCAATAATTGCTGGAAGGAATTTGCGAATAGAAACTATTAAAAAATTATATGAGGGGGGAGAAAGCAAAAAAAATATTTGCTTATTATATGATCTAAAACCTTCAGCAGTTGATGACGCTTTGCGTTATTATAAAAGAGCGAGTTAATGTTTTTTCTATTTGACGAAAACGTGCCATATAAACTTGTACAAGGCTTAATCCTAATTGAAGAATCTAATTACAAAAGCCCAATTAAGGTTAAAATTTCTCATCCAAAACTTATGAATTCGGAAGGCTCATCAGATGAAGAGCAAATTGAAATTGCAGGGAAAAACGATGGAGTAATAATAACTTTTGATAAAGACTTTAAGCATATAAAAAGTTATTACCCTTTATATAAAAAGCATAAAGTGGGAGTGGTTTTCTTGAAACTTTCTAAAGAAGAAGCGAATTATTGGGGAATAGTAAAATTACTTATCAACAAATGGGAAGATTTAAAAAAAGTTTTAAAAGAACATGAAAGACCCTTTTCCTATCAACTGAGTAAAAATGGAATTCAAAGATTCAATTTTTAATTCTTTCAAAATTTTTTTCAACCAATAAAGTAAGATAAACAAAAGAAAACAGGAAGAATTTTAAACGGCAGAACATATGATCAAATGCCTTCCATAGAACAACTTGAAGAAGTTGCTTATTAAAATTATTAGAGTTCCAACTCTCTAAGAGTGCAACGATGTCGCTAGTACAAAAAAAGTTCGCAACAAAAATTTCCAACAAATCTCACCCAATTCCAAAACTCAAACAAACCGATCTTAGCCTAATTGATTAACTTGCACGCTGTCTCAAAAAATCCTTTATGAGTTTTGGATATTTTAGCTACCCGTTGCCAGCCAACGAACCTGTATTGCAATATGCTCCCGGCTCTGCAGAAAGGGCAACGTTGAAGAAAACATTAGCAGAATTAAAAAAGAATACAATAGATGTCCCCATGTATATTGGTGGCGAAGAAGTTCGCACAGGCAAAAAATTACCATTGAATCCGCCGCATGAAATAAAGCATACATTGGGATATTATTACGAAGGCGATGAGCAACATGTACGTATCGCAATTGATGCAGCTTTAAAAGCAAAG
>DATBFI010000376.1:0-6410 GCA_036558585.1 Chitinophagaceae bacterium | reverse complement strand
ATTGGTTCAATTCTTTACTTGGCCCGGTTTATTCCTTATGTGGTTTTATTACAGTACGGCCGTTGCAAGAAACGTATTTAATGCCCCAAGTGAAAAATCCCCGGTTTATACGCAAGGAGTTGAGTTTGCCGGGTTAACTCTGTCCTACTACAATATTGTTGCATTTCTATTTGCATTGATTATCCCATGGGTGGCTTACAGGTTTGGCAGAAAGCTTACACATACTTTATGTTTGTTCTGCGGCGCATTAGGATTGCTTGCGGTTGGTTTTGTCCAGGAAAAATATGAACTCTATATATGCATGACAGGTGTTGGCATTGCCTGGGCAAGTATTCTTTCTATGCCTTACGCAATGCTTGCAGGTTCACTGCCAGAAAATAAGATCGGTGTGTACATGGGGATATTCAATTTCTTCATCGTTTTACCTGAGATTATTGCTTCTTTATTTTTTGGATGGGTTATGGAACACTTACTCAATAATAACCGGATGCTGGCTGTACAAATTGGTGGAGCAATGATGATTCTTGCAGGCTTGATCTGCTATTTTATAGTACAAGAAAGAAAGGATGAAAGAATTGATGAGGCTAAGGTAGCAACCCTGGAAATTAAAGAAGAAAGATCAGTTTAAATAATTTACAAATACAGTGTCTGCCATCAATGATTAGCTGCTGTAATAAAAAATTTCCAAATCATTTACTTTCTCTAACATTTATGAAAAATTTTTTCACAGTTTTTTCTTTTGTTTTTGCTCTCAATTCTTTGTTTGCTCAATCTATAGAAGTATATCCAACGAACTGGTGGACCGGTATGAAGTGGAATAAGGTGCAACTCCTTATTCGCAGCAGGGATAATAATTTTATTAATGAAAAAGTTACAATCAATTATCCCGGAGTAACTATCACTAACACACACAAATTTGAGAGTGAAAAATATCTTGCTGTTGATGTTACCATCTCTCCCACTGCTGAACCCGGTACTGTAACTATCGAATTTATAAGCAATGGAAAAACGAATAAAATTGCATGGCCATTAACACAAAGAAGAAAAGAGAACGGCACTTTATATGCACAGGGGGTTACATCCGCTGACCTTATCTACCTCTTAATGCCAGATCGTTTTAGCAATGGTGATACGAGTAACGATAAGTTCAGCGACATGAATGATACTTCCTCAGACAGGAATAATCCATTTCTACGACATGGCGGCGATCTGCAGGGGATTATCAATCATCTTAATTATTTCAATGATCTTGGTGTAACGGCTTTGTGGTTAACCCCTGTAATTGAAAATGATCAGGCGCTTACAAATGAAGGCGACGCTATGCGAAGTGCATACCATGGTTATGGATTTACCAATCAATATAAAATTGACAAAAGATTCGGCGGCAATGGTATGTATAAAAAAATGATCGACTCTGCACATGCACACCATATCAAGATAATACAGGATGCAGTTTATAATCATATTGGCAACAAACATTTTTTGTTCCTCGATCCACCTTCCAAAGATTGGTTCAATCAATGGCCGCAATACACAAATACTTCTTATAAAGACCAGCCTCTTGTCGACCCTTATGCTTCTTCAAGGGATCGTGATATTACTGAAGAAGGATGGTTCACTTCATTTCTTCCTGATGTAAATCAACGTAATCCATATATGGCCAATTTTCTTATCCAGCATGCAATATGGACGGTTGAAGAATTTGGCATTGATGGCTGGCGCGTTGATACATATTTCTATAGTGACCGCAATTTTTTAAATAATATCAACAATGCGCTTTATACAGAGTTTCCTCAGATCTCCATCTTTGGCGAAACAACGATGCAGTCTGTAACGGAACAAGCTTACTACATGCAAAACAATATCAATACAGAATGGAAAAGTAATCTCCAGGGTGTAACAGATTTTCAATGGCAGGGAAGCACATTAGCTTCTTTAAACGAAAAATTCGGGTGGTCAAACGGGATTATGAGATTATACAATACTCTTGTACAGGACATTCTTTACAAAGATCCTATGCGTAACGAAATATTTCTTGATAATCATGACCAGGATCGCTTTTATTCAGTGATCGGTGAAGATTTTAAAAAATACAAAATGGGTATAGGACTTTTACTGACACAAAGAGGTATTCCCCAATTGTATTATGGCACAGAAATTTTAATGAAGAATTTCAAGGATCCGTCAGATGCGGAAGTACGTAAAGATTTTCCCGGGGGATGGGCTAATGATACAACTAACAAATTTGCCTCCTCCGGGCGTACTCAACAGGAAAATACAGCATATGAGTATGTGAAAAAATTAGCTCATTTCCGCCTGAATTCTTCTGCCATTAAAACAGGGAAATTGATGCAGTATGTTCCGCAAAATGATTTGTATGTTTATTTTCGTTATGATACCAGGCAAACCATTATGTGCATTTTGAACACTGACACCACTTCCAGGGAAGTCGATTTTAAAAACTATGCAGAAAGAACAAGCGGTTTTACAAAAGCAATTAATGTGATAAACGACAATAATTTTAGTACCGCCGATAATGTTTCAATTCCCGGAAAGGAAATGTGGGTGCTTGAGCTAAAGAAATAAAGGTCGCATTTATGTAAGAATTATACATAACTATCATAACCTCCTAACTCGCGCTAATCAATGAAACTAAAAATACCCGGGATACTGTTTTTGGCAATTTTATTTTTTACCGAATGTTCCGACCATAAAAAAAGCAGGATCGTTTCTTTTGAGTATGGTACCTATGAAGATACGAGCTGTGCGCTGCTTTACGGGCAGGTATACGAATTAAATCCTGCTCATCATTCTAACGATTCATTACGGCCTCTGGCAAATGTTGTAATTAAAACCCAGGACTCAGTAAAAAAAAATTTTACACTTACTACTATTACTAACTCAAAGGGACAATTTCTAATCTCGACTGATGAAGGAATATTTAATTTAACTGTAACAAAGAAGGGATATCAAACTATCAAATTCACAAACTATATGGCCGATCCCGGCCGAATTTCAAAGACAAAAATAATTTTGGAGAAAGAACAAATTCGTTTTTAAATTTTCTAAACGATGAAAAGAAAGATCCAGCCAATAAATAAAAGTGCCCTGCATTTTTAAATTACCGGGCACTTTTACATAATAAGCGATGGTTTAGTTAGCAACAACAACATTCGTTTTGGTAATAGCAGAAGCCATTCTTTTCTTCCCAACAGCTCTTGCCTCCTCGTCATCTAAAACAAGTGTGGTTTGAATATCGAGCACGCCGCTCCAGTTAAGTGCCCAGTTAGCCAATGCCTGGGGATTATCTGATTCACAAATGGCAACGCCTGTAAACTGGCTCAGATCATGCCAGCGACCGATAAGTTTGATATTGTCACCCATATCTTTTTTATCATCCTCGCTGGTCATTTGCGAAAAAATATCAAGTGCAGCCTGGCGTTTGTCGGGGTGTACACGCCATGTTAACATAAATTTCATAGAGCCTCCTGTTGTTTAAAATGGATAAATAAGAGAAGGAAAAACATATCTAATGTAACTTTTTAAAAATAAAAAACGAAATAAAACAGCGGCAGAAAAAGCAAAGCGAGATTTAACTCATACAGCGTATTAACCAATTTACTCTATCGTTTGGCCTTCAGCCTATATTTGCGATATGAATAAAATCATTTTTGTTACCGGCGCTACATCAGGCTTTGGAAAAGCCATTGCAGAAAAATTTGCGGCAAATAAATGGAATTGTATTATTACGGGCAGACGGTATGAGAAACTTCGTGAGGCCGCTGATAATCTATCAGCTAATGGTACAGAAGTATTACCGCTTGCATTTGATGTGCAGCAAAGAGATGAAGTGTTTAAGAAAATTCAAAATTTGCCAGACAAATGGAAGGCGATTGATATACTTGTAAACAATGCAGGCCTTGCATTAGGACGGGATAGTTTTGATAATGCTTTATTGGATGATTGGGAAACAATGATTGATACTAACGTAAAAGGATTGTTGTACGTTTCAAAAGCAGTGCTGCCCTACATGATTACACAGGGAAAGGGTCACATTATTAATATTGGTTCAACAGCAGCTAAAGAAGTGTACATGAATGGAAATGTGTATTGCGCCTCCAAATATGCGGTGGATGCGATTAGTAAAGCGCAGCGGATGGATCTGTTACCGCACAAAATAAAAGTTACAGCCATTCATCCTGGTGCAGCCGAAACAGAATTTTCAATAGTGCGTTTTAAAGGAGACGAAGAAAAATCCAAAGCTATATATGAAGGATATGAACCCTTGCATGCTGAAGATATTGCCGGGATATGTTATTATTGCGCCACATTGCCGGCACATGTTTGCATCAACGATCTTATTGTTACTTCTACTGCACAGGCTAATTCGTATTATACTTATAAAGAATAGATCATTATTATTGCTTACGCGCTAATTAGTGTTACTGCTGATAAGAATGCTGATGTTGCAGCGGCGCCGCCTGTGTTCTGTTCTCATAACCAGGAGGGGCAAAGCGCGGGTCTTTTAAAAAAGAAGAATCTGTTAGCGTATAAATAAATGCCCTTAATTGACCTATTTCAAAATTTGACAGCGGAATCCCTTTTCGTAATAATGAATCGGTTGCGATATTATTTACAACTCCGTTACGGTAGTGATTCATTACATCAAGCAAAGAATAAAATCTTCCGTCATGCCCATAAGGAAACGTTACCTGGACATTACGCAAACTGGGCACTTTAAACTTTAATGAATCACCCGCTTCATGTGTTATTTTCATTCTGCCGAAATCTTTCAAATAATCATCAACAGTTAATCCTTCATTTCTATAAGTGAGATCGGTAAACAAAGGTTCGCTATGGCAGCTTGCACATTTATGTTTAAAAATATCATAGCCTAATCTCTGTGGTAAATTAAAACTATCCTCCCCCCGCATAACGCGATCATATTTACTGTCAGCGCTTATCATCATCACAATAAACTGGCTCAATGCCTTTGTTAGTCTTTGTGTCGTAATGTTTTCATCTCCGAAAGCAGCTTTGAACATTCTTCTGTATGCAGTATCCGCCTTTAGTTTCTTTAATACATTATCAATACTTTCTGCCATTTCATTGGTATCGGTCATCGGCGCTAACGGTTGCAAATCAAGATGGTTAATACCTCCGTCCCACATAAATTCTTTTTGCCATGCAAGGTTGAATAATGGCGGGGCATTGCGGCGCGTAAATGAATTATTGAAGCCATGACTCAAATTATGATCATATGTAGCAAACGCAGCAAACTGCTGGTGACAACTGGCACATGGAAAATTTCCATCTTTGCTTAGCTTGGTCTCATAAAATAATTTTCTGCCAAGCTCAAAACCTTCTCGCGTTAAAGGGTTTCGTTTAAAATCATATACTGGTTTTGGCCAGCCTTTAGGAAAAATAAACTTTAAAGGATGTGTGTGCGTAGTGTGATTATTTGATACCCAGCTTACGCCTGCCACAATAAAAATAAACAGGAGAATTATGATATAAAATACTTTCATTGAACATCAGCAATGCTAAACATCTTTGAGTAATTATCTGCAAGCTTTGCTGCCAGCTTCCCCGGCTCATGACAAAAAGGTGTATCAGCAATTTTTATTTCGTTTACTGCATTGAACCATTGTAAAACGTCTGCATTCATCGTTATCGTACAATTTTTGCAATCCACAACTTGTGGCAATATAAAATTTATTTCTCTTGACGTTTTTTCATTTTGCTTATATCCTCCTACATGATAACTGAATGCATGCATAGGAGTTTGTGCCGCCGGCGAATTGCCCTCGAGCTTTGCCATTACATACCCTGTGTTCCATGTCCAGAACATTCCTTTTGCCGGATCAAGATTACCCGCCTGAACACCGGCGACATTTTTCAAACTATCTACGCCCAATAAAAAATAAAATGATGAAATATGTTTCAGTGTTGTTTCCAGTTCAATTCGCTCCGATGCCGCATCGGCATTATCAACAAGAAAATATTGATCCGGAAACGACTGTCTTTCACCTGTTGAATTATCCTCTGCAACGATGTTTGAAATATAGTACCTGAAGGTTCGCACTGTAAATGGTTCACCAAAAGAATTTTGATAAACACTGTCAGTCTCTAACGTTTTATTTCCGGCTTTGTTTTGGAAGTAAAGAATTATATGATTTGCCTGTCCATAGTTCAGGAAAGAAATCATGAACATAATGAGCAGAAGCATAAAAGAAGTAAGATAATTTTTTTTATGTGACCAGCCGCATCGCCTTATGTATGGGGAATTGCGTCGCACACTTGTACTTACTGTTCCATACTCAGCATAAAAGGTTTCACTAAGCAATTTGTGTTTGCTATTCATCAGTTTCTACAATATCGAAAATACAAATGAAGTTTTTCAGAGACGC
>DATBFI010000375.1:0-8977 GCA_036558585.1 Chitinophagaceae bacterium | reverse complement strand
CCGATTGGAGAAAAAGTTCATTTCAATAATAAAACTTATCATGTAATTGGTGTAGTAAAAGATTATCATTTTGCATCTCTCAACGAAAAAATAATGCCGCAATTATTCACTATGAAAAATAAAAATCTGTATGGAACGTATTACATAAAGATAAAGCCCAATTCAGCAACTGAAAGTTTGAAATGGATAGAAAAAAAGTTTAAACAATATTATCCGTTAAGCCCGTATTCATACGCATTTAAAAATGATGAGAACAGAAAGCAATATGCCGATGTTGAAAAATGGAAACAGATCGTTTTGTTCGGTGCAATGCTTACCATATTTATTTCCTGCATTGGCCTGTTTGGCTTATCTGTTTTATCGGCGGAAAAACGCACGAAGGAAATTGGTATACGCAAAGTGTTAGGCGCATCGGTGCAACGTATTGTTACAACGCTTTCAACAGATTTTATAATTCTGGTAGTAGTGGCGCTGGTAGTTGCGTCGCCATTGGCATACATGGCTGCAAACAAGTGGCTGCAAAATTTTCCATATCGCATTGCACCAGGCTGGGAATTGTTTGCAATAGCTGCATCGCTGGTTGTTTTTATCGCATTATTTACAGTGAGTTTCCAGGCCATAAAAGCAGCGATTGCAAATCCGGTGAAATCATTACGCACAGAGTGAAGGTACTTGTGAAGAGCCTGCCCTGCCTACCGGACAGGCAGGCTGCCGGCAGGCAGGTTTAAGAACGGAGTAATTAATTCGACATGAAGCAATTTGAAAATATAAATTATACATCATTAAATCATACATCAGAAATCAATTTCTATGTTTAAAAATTATTTTAAAACAGCGTGGAGAAATCTTTTTCATAATAAGACTTTCTCTGTAATTAATATTTCAGGGCTTGCGCTTGGAATGACTTGTAGTCTTTTGATTGTATTGTGGGTGATGGACGAATATAATGTTGATGCTTTTCATAAAAATAACAGTCAGCTCTATTACGTATATGATCGCAACTTTTCAGGAGAGAAAGCAGATGGAAGTTACAATACGCAAGGCTTGCTTGCAAATGAACTAAAAAGACACATCGCTCAAATAAAGTATGCGTCTGCAATTGAAACGGCAGGGGATGTTGTGTGCGAAGCAGGTAATAAATTACTTAAAAGAAACGGCGTATATGCCGGCAGCGATTTTTTCCTGATGTTTACTTATCCGCTTATCGAAGGAACGCCTAACCAGTCGTTGAATAATATATCCGGCATTGTTATCTCACAAAAAATGGCGAATGATTTTTTTGGCGGTGCGCATAATGCAATTGGCAAAACCATGCGGTATGCAAATAACGAAGATCTTGTTGTTACCGGCGTATTTAAAGACTTGCCAAACGCTTCTTCCATACAGTTTGATTTTGTACGCCCGTGGGAAGCATTTATAAACCAAAATGCCTGGGCAAAAAGTTGGGGAAACAACGATCCTTTTACTGTAGTACAGTTACAACCTCACATTAGCTCAACGAACGCAGAAGCTCGCATTAAAAATTTTCTAAACCAGTACTTGTCCTTTACGCAAAATTCTCGCACTGAATTAGGACTCCAGCCTTACTCTGAAAAATATTTGCATGAAAATTTTGTAAATGGAATACCAACTGGCGGGCGAATTGAATATGTAAAACTTTTTAGTATAGTTGCTATCATTATACTATTAATTGCTTGTATAAATTTTATGAATCTTTCTACCGCACGTTCTATCAGGCGGAGTAAAGAGGTTGGTGTTCGTAAAGTTCTTGGTGCTGCCCGTTCGCTGCTCATCATTCAATTTTTATCAGAAGCTTTACTGCTTACTTTTATTGCAACGCTGATTGCCTTATTACTCACTGTGTTGCTCTTGCCTGCTTTTAATTTGCTTTGCGGCAAACAAATTATTTTCCCTGCAAGCCAACCTGTTTTCTGGTTGTGTTTGTTATGCCTTGTGCTTATTACAAGTTTTGTTGCAGGATGTTATCCTGCGCTATTTATGTCTTCATTACGACCTGTGCAAGTATTAAAAAGTAAAGTAAAATTTGGCTGGATGTCAATCTTCTTTCGGAAAGGTCTTGTTGTATTTCAATTTACGCTTTCTATCATATTTATTGTTGGAATGATTGTGATTTATCAACAAATGAATTATGTTCAAACCAAGAATCTCGGTTTCAATCGCAGCAATCTTATTTATGTTCCTATTGAAGGAAATTTAGTTGAAAAATATAATCTCTTCAAAGAAAAGGCGCTTTCATTGCCGGGCATTACAGATGTATCAAGAATGCTGCAAACGCCTACCGGCTATCATCATTATACCGGCGATATTAGCTGGCAAGGCAAGGCTGCCGATAATAAAGAGCAAATTGCTGATGCTACAGTTGGTTATGATTTTGCAAAGACGCTGCAATTGCAATTAAAAGAAGGTCGTGATTTTTCAACTAATTACGGGACCGACTCAACAAACTTTTTGATCAATGAATCAATGGCGGCAAAATTAAATTATCAAAACCCGGTTGGTAAACAATTATCATGGGGTAAGGATAAAGGAATAATTATCGGGGTGCTGAAAGATTTTCATTTTTATTCAATGCACACCGCTATTGATCCAATGGTTATTCGTCTTGATGAAAAAAGAAAATATGGAACGGTGCTTATACGCGTCGAAGCGGCAAAAACAAAAGATGCATTGGCCGCACTGGAAAAACTGAACAAAGATATTAATCCAAAAACACCATTTTCTTATCAGTTTGCAGATGAAGCATATTCCACATTATACAAGAATGAACAACTGGTAAGCAAGCTATCTGATTGTTTTGCCATAATAGCCATATTTATTTGTTGTTTGGGTTTACTTGGATTGATAACATTTACTGCAGAACAGAAAACAAAAGAAATAGGAATACGAAAAGTATTAGGCGCTTCTGTAGCGAGCATTATTCAAATGCTTTCGAAAGATTTTTTAAAACTGGTATTGCTTGCTGCAATTATTGCTTTTCCCATTGCATGGTGGGCAATGGAAAAATGGCTGCAATCATTTGCATATCGTATAACAATAGGTTGGTGGATGTTTGTTTCAGCAGGGATGTTGACAATATTGATTGCATTAATCACCATCAGCTTTCAATCTATCAAAGCAGCAATTGCAAACCCTGTAAAATCATTGCGTACAGAGTGAGACAAAGCGACTTAAACTTATAATTCAAAAACTTAAAACTTTTAAAGTGATTAAGACATATTTAAAGACGGCTCTGAAAAATTTACAAAGAAATAAAACCAATGCGTTCATCAATATAGCAGGGCTTGTTGTTGGCTTTGCTGCTTTTTTAATTATATTTCTTGTCATTCAATATGAAAATAGTTTTGATGATTTTCATACAAACAAAGAACAGATATATCGCATTGTTCGGATAGGGAGAAACCCTGAAAACCGGGAATACAGGCCTGGCGTGCCTTTTCCTGTAACACAAGGTTTGCGTAAAGATCTGCCGCAGTTAAAAAATGCATCCGCAATTTTTTGTGATAACCGTGTCCCGATAGTTATAACGGCAGCAGATGGCAGATTGCTTAAAAAATTTAATGAACAGAACGTTTTTGCAGCAGAGCCTCAATTCTTTCAAATGTTTGATTTCAATTTGGCTGCCGGTGATATAAAGACCGCGTTGAATGATGTAAACACTGTACTGCTTACAAAAGATGTTGCAACCAAATACTTTGGCAACTGGCAGGCAGCTTTAGGCAAGTCGGTAAAGTTGTATGGAGACCAAATGAAAGTAACCGGTATTCTTAACAACCCGCCTGCGAATACAGACTTTCCGTTAAGTGTTGTGCTATCTTATGCAACACTCAGAAAAAATCTCGATCCGAATGATTGGGGAAGTATTTCAGATCAGAATTACTGTTTGATCCAGTTAAATAAAAATACTTCACCGGGCCAGGTTTCAAAACTGGTAGATGCTTTTACAGAGAAACATATAAAACCTGTTAATCCCGGTTATACACTCGCGCTTCAACCTTTAAATGAAATACATTTCGACGCCCGTTACGGTAATTTTAACGGCACCACTTTTAGCAAAGACCTGATACTTGGTTTAAGCATCATCGGTTTATTTCTTTTAATTATCGCTTGTGTAAATTTCATCAACATAACGACAGCACAAGCTGTTAACCGTGCACGTGAAGTGGGGGTGAGAAAAGTGTTGGGCAGTAACCGCTCTCAATTGGTGCTGCAATTCCTGGGAGAAACAGGCACTACTACATTGCTTGCATTACTTGCATCTCTGTGTTTTGTTTTTGTTTGTTTACCTTTTGTAAATAACCTGCTCGGCATTCATGTATTATCTTCTGATCTGTTTAATACAAAATTTGTTTTGTTTATACTGAGCGCTCTTATTGCAGTAACATTTTTATCGGGCTTCTACCCGGCATTGGTTTTATCCGGTTTCAAATCCATCAATGTTTTAAAGGGTTCAGTTCTTACAAACACACAGGGAATTTCGATGCGAAGAGCCCTTGTTGTTTTTCAGTTTGTGATTGCGCAGGCACTTATTATTGGAACATTGGTAGTTGCATCACAGATGGATTATTTCAGAAATGCGGATATGGGTTTTAATAAAAATGCAATTATCAATGCGAGGTTTCCGGGCGATAGTGTTAGCAGAACAAAAATTGATTTTCTGTACAATGAGCTGTTAAAAATAAATGGTGTACAGCATGTAAGCTTCAGCACATTCGCGCCATCTGAAGGCAGCGGTTGGTACACTGATCTGCGTAAAGAGTCCAATCACAATACCACGGAACCGGATATGATCGTTTGCATGAAACCTGCAGATACAGGCTTCTTTCGATTATACGATCTGCAACTGCTTGCAGGGCGTACTTATTTTCCTTCTGACACCATGCGCGAATTTGTAGTAAATGAAACGATCATAAAAAACCTCGGCTTTAGGGATCCTTCCAAAGCGATTGGTACGATGATTAATGTAAGTGGCACAAATGCCCCTATAGTTGGCGTTGTAAAAGATTTTCACACCTATTCACTGCGTGATAAAATTGGCCCTGTAGTTATGACATCGATTAAAAATGCGTATGGATTAGCAAACATTCAAATCGATATGCACAAAGCACAACGGGTTATTGCTGCTTTGCAAAACACATGGAACAAATATTATCCTGATTATGTGTTTGAATACAATTTTATTGACCAGTCAATTGCCGATTATTATAAGCAGGAAAATCAACTCTCTGTATTGTATAAAATATTTTCAGGTATTGCCATTTTCATTTCATGTCTTGGCCTGTATGGATTGATCTCTTTCATGGCTGTACAACGGAGAAAAGAAATAGGCATACGCAAGGTGCTTGGTGCTCCTGTCCGGGATATTGTGATCATGTTATCAAAAGAGTTTACGATACTTATTGCAATTGCGTTTCTCATAGCAGCACCAATTGCATGGTACTTTATGCATCAGTGGTTGCAACAATACACCTACCGCATTGTAATGGGTGCAGGCTTTTTTATAGCAACCATTGTTTGCTCATTGATCATTGCATGGCTTACGGTCAGCTATACGGCTATTAAAGCAGCTATAGCAAACCCTGTGAAGAGCTTGAGAACGGAATAAAATATTCTGATTCTGATTTGACGATCTCTGATTTGAAGTGGAAATATTTTTTTTATGAACCAAACTGAGAATAAAAATTATGCTTCTGTTGCGTCGCGCTCTTGTACGTTTTGTTCATTGCTCAACAAAATTCTGAACCTTGAAGTGAGTGGCACAACAGGCGATGCCATAAAACGCAAAAGCTTGTAACATAAAAATCCTTGAAACGTAAAACATAAAACTTTTAACATGTTTAAAAATTATTTAAAGATTGCCTGGAGAAATCTTATCAAAAGCAAAATCTATTCAATTATAAACATTCTTGGACTTGCTGCAGGTATGGCGGTAGCTATGTTAATTGCTTTTTGGATTTGGGATGAGGTTACATACGATAGATACCACACCAATCATGAAACACTTGCTCAGGTGATGACCACTTTTATTGATAACGATGGCAAAATGGGAACAGGGCAAGCCGTTTGTATGCCGATTGGAAATGAGCTGAGCACCAGGTTTGGCAGCGATTTCAAAAATATATCCATGGCATCGTGGAATTTCGGTCATGTGCTGGTTGTGGGCGAAAAGAAAATTACCGCTAACGGCATGTGGGTTGAATCAAATTTTCCGTCAATGTTTTCTTTTAGATTGTTGAAGGGAAATATCAATGCTTTATCTGACCCCTCTGCTATTTTAATAAATGCTTCACTTGCAAAAACATTATTTGGTACTGCTGATCCGCTCAACAAAATGATAAGACTTGACAACAAGGACAATTATAAAGTTGCCGGCGTATATGAAGATTTTCCACGCAACACTACTTTATACAGTGCGAAATTGTTTTTGCCCTGGAAAAAATACATTACAACAGAGCAATGGCTAAAAGATGCAGCAACACAATGGAACAACCATTCATGGCAGGCATTTGTACAGGTTGCTGACAATATTAATATGGATAAAGAAACAGAAAAGATAAAGAATGTTGTGATGGTGCATAAAAATGCAAAGACTGACGGCAGGGAACAAGCTGTTTTATTCCCAATGGATAAATGGCGTTTGTATAGCGATTTCAAAGATGGTAAAGCAGCCGGTGGCCGTATACAATTTATCTGGTTGTTTTCAATAATTGGTGTGTTTGTATTAATGCTTGCCTGCATCAATTTCATGAACCTCTCAACAGCACGCAGTGAGAAAAGAGCAAAAGAAGTTGGTATCCGCAAAACAGTTGGTTCAGTTCGAAGTCAATTGATAAGCCAGTTCTTGAGCGAGTCCGTTTTAGTGGCATTTATTTCATTTGTGTTTTCTATCATTTTTGTACTCCTTTTAATGCCGCTCTTTAACAGGCTTGCTGATAAAAGCATAGAATTGCCATGGAGCAATGCTTTCTTTTGGTTGATAGCCTTAGCCTTTACTTTCATCACAGGATTAATTTCGGGTAGTTATCCTGCACTGTATTTATCCAGGTTTGAGCCTATAAAAGTTTTAAAAGGAACATTTCGTGTGGGCAGGTTCGCCTCATTGCCGCGCAAGGTATTGGTTGTTGTTCAATTTACTTTTTCCATTGCATTAATCATTGGTACCATCATCGTTTTTAAGCAAATTCAATATGCGAAAAACAGGCCCGTGAATTACAGGAATGAAGGACTCATAACAGTGATGATGTCAACGCCGGATCTGTACGGGCATTACGATGCTATAAGATCTGATCTGCTTGCAACAGGTGTTGTGGATAATATGGCTGAATCTTCAAGCCCGACAACAAATGTGTGGTCAAACCAGATTGGGTTTAATTGGCAGGGAAAAGATCCAAACTCATTGCCCAGCTTCGGAACGATAGCGGTTACGGAAGATTTTGGTAAAACAATTGGCTGGCAGGTTAAAGAAGGAAGAGATTTTTCCAAGGACTTTGCAACTGATAGTTCGGCAATGGTCTTGAACGAATCTGCGGTGAAGCTGGTGGGAATGAAACGTGATATTGTTGGGCAAACAATTCAGTTCGACGATAAAAATTATACAGTTATTGGTGTAATAAAAGATATGATAATGGAATCTCCTTACAGACCTGTAACACCAACTGTTTTTTTCTACGACAGGAATTGGGCAAATGTTATAACGGTTGCCATAAAAAGCGGAACGCCTGTAAAAAATGCTTTAAGTAAGATAGAAACGGTCTTTAAAAAATACAATCCCGGCGCACCTTTCGACTATACGTTTAACGACGAAGATTATGCAAAGAAATTTGTTGATGAAGAACGTGTTGGCAACCTCGCGACGTTCTTTACCATACTTGCCATATTTATTTCATGTCTTGGGCTGTTTGGGCTTGCATCGTTTGTTGCGGAACAACGCAAAAAAGAAATTGGTGTACGAAAGGTGTTGGGTGCGTCAACATACAATTTATGGCAAATGTTATCGAAAGAGTTTGCGTTGCTTGTGATCATTTCATGCGTTATCGCAATTCCTTTAGCATGGTATTATTTAAATAGCTGGCTTCTGCAATACGACTACAGAACAGCCATATCGTTCTGGATCTTTATTATTTCCGGAATTGGAGCGCTTGCAATAACATTGATAACAGTAAGCTTTCAGGCCATAAAAGCGGCGGTGGCAAATCCTGTGAAAAGTCTGAGAACGGAATAAAACCCCACCAAACCTCCCCTAAAGGGAAGGCTTTAAAGAACGTGCATAACATGAACAACTTTAAATTATAATTAAACTACGAAGTCCTCCCTTTAGGGATGATTTAGGAGGGATCTATGTTTAAAAACTATTTCAAAATAGCATGGCGCAGTTTAAAAGCCAATAAATTTTACAGTATCATAAACATAAGCGGGCTGGCTGTGGGTTTGGCAACCGGAATTATGCTGCTGCTATGGGTGCAAAATGAATGCAGCTACGATACATTTAACCAGCAATATAAAAATATCTACCAGTTAAATTCGCACATTACTTTAGAAAGCAAATCACTTGCCTGGCAAGGAGCACCGGGACCATTAGCTATAATGTCAAAAAAAATTCCAGGTGTAATTTCTGTTTTAAGATTGGTAAGCGACAATGAAAATCCAACACTGTCTGATAAAGTGTTATCCAATATTGATCAAACAAAAGTATTCGACAACAATAATATTATTTATGCAGAAAGTAATTTTTTAAACTTCTTCAGCTACAAATTATTGCATGGTAACCGCAATGCATTTTTGCCGAATTCATATTCTGTTGCACTCACACAATCAACAGCCAAAAAATTATTTGGTACAGATGATGCCGTTGGCAAAATTGTGCAGTTTGATAAAAATAGTTTTACAGTAACCGCCGTTTTGCAAGACTTTCCATACAACTCTTCTTTGCAATACGATGCCATCTTCCCGGTAGATTATT
>DATBFI010000374.1:0-6999 GCA_036558585.1 Chitinophagaceae bacterium | reverse complement strand
ATCAACGTTCCAACGGAAATCTCCTGTGAGAATTTTTGCACTGGCAGTAAATTCATGACCCCAAAATTTTAATTCACCAATATTTCCATTAAACGTTGTAAAGCCGGATTCCTGGGGCACTGCAAGATTGTAGAGAAGATTGGTTGTTTTTTTAGTATAAAAATCATAAGCCACGATAAGCCTGTTCTTGAAGAGGCCAAGGTCTATCCCAAAATCAAATTGTTTGGTCGTTTCCCAGCCAAGATCAGAATTGCCCAGGGTTACAACACTTGCACCCGGGGCAACAGTAGAGCCAAACACAGCATTGGTGGTGGTGTTTACAGTTGCATATTGAGTGTAATTTCCAATATTGTTATTGCCTATCACACCATAGCTGCCCCTGAATTTAAGCAACGAAATTGATTTCATATTCTGCATAAATTTTTCATCTGATGCAACCCATCCTGCGGAAACAGAGGGGAAATTACCCCAGCGGTTATCAGAACCAAATCGTGAGGAGCCGTCGCGGCGTATAGCTGCAGTGAGCAGATACTTGCCCTGGTAATTATAAGTCAGCCGGGCGATATAAGAAATAAGACTCCATTCCTGCACGTCACTGAAAGATTGAGTTCTGTCAATATTAATTGCGGATTGAATTGTGTGAATCCTGTCATCAGGAAAATCGGTTAACCGTAATTGTGCAGCTTCACTCCTGAATTTTTGCGTGGTAAAACCTCCCAGTAATTCGAAGTTATGATCACCGAAGGATCTTTTATATGTTGCCAGGTTTTCGTTCAGCCATGAATAATACTGATCATTCCTGCGGATGGAAGTCGCCGTAGTTGGCGGTAAAGAGGCGAAAGTAGTTGATGATGTGGAAGGCTGGAAGTTGATGAATGAAGTATTTCCAAGATCAACATTAATGGTTGATTTCAAATCCAATCCTTTTATTGGTTCATATTCGATATATGCATTTGATAATAACCTGGCTGTTTTTGTTTCATTTGTAATTTCATTCAAGGCCCTGTACCAGTTAGGTGTCGGGAATGCACTGATACCCGGAATCCATGCAGAAAGCGGCAAAGTCCCATCTGGATTTTCGTACGGCAATATTGGCCACGTTAACAATGAATTGTACAACAAGCCACCGGGCACTGCAACATTAGCGTTCGTGGCATAAAAAGCACCATCAGAGCCAGGCGTATTATTGATAGAATAAGATGGAGCTGCATTGAAACCAATTTTAATTTTATCAGATACTTTAAAATCAGAATTTATGCGCAGCGAAAACCGCTGAAAGTCGGAGTTGCGCAGTACTCCCTCCTGGTCAAAAAATCCTGCTGTCACCGATGTACTGAATCGATCCCTGCTGCTTCCCAATGATATACTGTAGTTCTGAACAGGCGCTGACTGCAACATACCACCATACCAATCATATCCCTCTCCATATTGTTGAGGATTTTGAAACACATCAGGAACGGGCTGCCCCAAATCTTCATAAGATTCTTTTTTGAACTGGGCAAATTCAGCACCATTCATCATATCAGGTCGCCCTTTTTGCGGCACCTGCTGCACACCATAAAACGCGTTTACACCAATGCTCGTTTGATTTCCTTTTGCATGCTTTGTTGTAATGAGCACTACTCCATTCGCTGCTCTTGAGCCATACAATGAAGTAGAAGCAGCATCCTTTAATACGGAAATTGTTTCAATTTCATCAGGATTAATATTACTGATGTCACCAACAATAGGAAAGCCATCCACAACATACAAAGGATCACTTCCTGCCAAAATGGAAACCTGTCCTCTTATACGAACCTGCATGCCCTGGCCCGGTTTACCGGTTGTTTGATTGATCTGCACACCAGCCAGTTTTCCCTGCAGTTTTTGTGTCACCTGTGGAACAGGAATATCCTGCAATTCTTTTGAGCTCACCGTTTGAACGGCACCTGTTGAAGTTCTTTTCGTAGTGCTTCCGTATGCTACCACAATCACTTCTCCTAATGCTGCTGCGCCCGTTTTCAGAGTGACATCATAAGATGAATTACTTCCTATGGGTATTTCAACAGTATTATATCCTATATAACTGAAAACAAGTGTACCTGTCTGCGGCACTGAAAGACTGAATTGACCAGCCGCATTAGTGCTTGCGCCCGTTTTGGTTTCTTTAACCACAACACTCACACCCGACAGTGGCTGACCTTTTTCATCTTTTACAGTTCCTGAAACTGTTTTGTTCTGCGCGAAAAGATTTAAAGACGGCAAAAACAAAAAAACCAGGAAAAGAGATATTGCCGTTCGGGTAAGCCACGTTTTTCTCTGATGACTCATCAGCACAGTTCCCATCCGGGGTTCATGCACACATGGTGGATTTGCAAAGGATAGATCATCCGAACCATGAGATTGTTGCACTGTGAAAAGTTTTCTCTTCATGATCACAATTTTGATGATTAAATTTTTAATTACGGAATTAACAGGCAAGCGGTGTTTCTTGCGGTTCCAATCGGGATGCAAATTAGAATTCCCCTTTTCTGTAACTATCCTGCACCGTTCTGAAAAACCATCCTGTACTGTCCTGTATTGCGTAAATATTACGCAATGTTTTATAGTCAGGGACAGAATGTGTATATTCATTCCTGAATTGCCTGTATGAAGCCTGTTGGTATTTATGATATTATTCGTATTGATGAATTTTCTGCCACGCCAAAATACCAGCAGATTATCCATTCAGTACTGAAGGGGGTGGAATGTGGCCGGCTAAAACAACAGGACGTACTTCCCTCGATAAATGATCTTAGTTATGAACTGAATGTATCACGTGACACAGCGGAAAAGGGTTACCGTTATTTAAAAAAAATAGGAGTGCTGGGGTCTGTTCCGGGTAAAGGCTATTTTATTAAGAGCATAGAGTTTGAGCGTTCGTATAACATCTGTCTTCTCTTTAATAAACTCAGTGCACACAAAAAAATTATTTACGATTCATTTGTTTCAGAGCTGGGCAACAATGCGGCAATTGATTTTTACATTTACAATAATGATTTTTCCCTGTTCAGAAAATTACTGAACAATAAAAATGAAGAATATTCTCATTATGTAATTATCCCGCATTTTATTGAAGGGGGAGAAAATGCGCACGAGATCATCAACACCATTCCAAAGGAAAAATTAATTCTTCTTGATAAACAAGTAGAGGGTGTAACAGGGAATTATACATCGGTGTATGAAAACTTTTCAAAGGATATTTATAATGCGTTACAGCAGGCAAGCGAAAGATTAAGCCGGTACCATACAATAAAAATTATTTTTCCAAGAAACAGTTACTATCCTCTTGAAATTATTGATGGCTTTAACTGTTTTTGCCAGGACTATGCGTTTAATTATAAGGCCGTCAGTGATATTGAAAGTGAAAAGATCGCCAGCGGAGAAACCTACATCACAGTGATGGAAGACGATCTGGTTCATTTGATAGAACGCCTGATACAATTGAACTTTAGAGCCGGGGAAGATATTGGCATTATCTCTTATAATGAAACACCGATAAAAAAAATTATCCTTAATGGCATTACCACCATATCGACTGATTTTGCAGAAATGGGGAAATTGGCCGCGCAATTAATATTGGAAAACAGGACAGATCATCTTGAAGTACCTTTCAAACTTACACTTAGGAATTCCCTGTAAATTTTACCCGGCATGGCTATTCCCGGGGCCGCCTTACCCATCACTTTATCGCAAAATGATATTTACCCGAGCCGATACCTAATACAACATATCCATTTTCTGTCCCTGCAATTTTTATCTCCGAAGACAAAGCATTTCCACCTTCTGTAATTTCATCCGCGCTCTTTGCCGGAACATATACTGTAGCTGTAGTGTTTGGAGGTATTTCAACATCAAGCTGGAGTTTATCATTATCAACTTTCCAGTGGGAGCTTACAGTGCCGTAGTATGTTTTAAGATCCGCATTTGCATAAGTTAAATTACCACCAATATGCGGCATTATTTTTATGTGTTTATATCCCGGATCATCTGCATAAGTATCAATGCCTGCTACTACACGGTACATCCAGTCGCCGATCGCGCCATATGAATAGTGGTTGAAAGAGTTCATGGAAGGCGTTTCAAAAGTGCTGTCGGGTTTTATACCATCCCATCTTTCCCAAATTGTGGTTGCGCCCATTTTTACAGGGTACAGCCAGGACGGATACGTGTCCTGCAACAACAAATTATATGCAACAGAATCATATCCGAAACGCGTAAGCACATGACACAGGTAAGGAGTACCCAAAAAACCAGTAGTAAGATGATTATTATAATTTTTTACATTATCTGCCAGTCGCTGTGCAGCTTCTGTTCTTAATGATTCAGGGAGCATATCAAAATTTAATGCAAGCACATAAGCTGTTTGTGTACTGGATATAAGTCTTCCATTTGGTGTCATGTATTCTTTCAAAAAAGCGTCTTTTATTTTTTGCAAAAGATCATTGTATTTTACTTCGTCATCTGATTTGCCCAAAACTTTTGCAGCATTAATGAGCAATTGCGTTGAATGCGCAAAGAAGCATTGAGCAATCAAGTATTTATCAGTAACTGCCGACCGGCCATCGTTATCATCAAAAGGACGATAAAATAACCAGTCACCAAAATGAAAACCAGTGTTCCATAGATAATTTTTACTCTTTTTATTCATATACTCCACCCATTCCTTCATGCTGTTGTATTGCTGCTGCAATATTTTTTTATCACCGTAAGCGAGATACATATTCCATGGAATGATTGTGCAAACATCGGCCCATCCTGTAGAGCCACCGGCGCCGGGACCAAGAACATTTGGAATAACAAATGGAACACTGCCATCTTCTTCCTGGTCTGCAGCAACATCTTTCAGCCATTTCGCAAAGAAATTATTTACATTCATATTAAAACTTGCCGTACGTGAAAATACCTGTGCATCACCGGTCCAGCCAAGACGTTCATCACGTTGCGGGCAATCTGTTGGCACATCAAGAAAATTTCCTTTTTGTCCCCATTGAATATTATGTTGCAATTGATTGATGAGCGGATTAGAACATGAGAAAGTTCCTGTTGGCTCCATATCAGAGTATAACGCAACTGCACTAAAATTTTCAGGTTTTATTTCGCCCGGATAACCTTCGATTTTAATATAGCGAAAACCGTAGAAAGTAAAATGTGGTTCAAAGGTTTCTTCATTGCCTCCTTTTAATATGTAAGTACTTTGTGCTTTCGCGGCCCGCAGATTTTCAGTGTAGAAGTTTCCTTCTTTATCCAATACTTCTGCATGTGATATGGTGATCTTGTCTCCTGCATTTCCTTTTACTTTTACAATCTCCCATCCAACAAGATTTTGACCGAAGTCAATTACTTTCTCCCCTTTTGGCGTCGTAATAATTTTTACCGGTTGAAATGTTTCATGTTTTTTAACGGGCTCATTCTGCGTTGCAATAATTATTGATTTACTATAATCTTTTATAGTAACACCACTCCAGCCGGCATCACTAAAACCTGTATTGCACCATCCTGTTTTTTCTTTGACTGCATCAACTGTTTCACCGTTATAAATTTCAGCGCTCAATATACTGCCGGTTGACGATTTCCATGACTCATCAGATACAATTGATTCGTTAGTTCCGTCGGTATAATTAATATCCAGTTGAAATAATAATGCAACATCTTTACCATAAGAATTTTTATTTCCACCCCATGCCAGGTACCCCCTGTACCAGCCATTACCCAACATTACACCAATAGCGTTGTTGCCTTCATTTAAAAGATTGGTAACATCATAGGTTTGATATTGTAAACGTTTATTGTAGCTTGTCCATCCCGGTGTCAGATAATAGTCGCCAACACGTTTGCCATTGATGCAGGCTTCATACAATCCATGAGCAGTAATGTATGCAGTTGCTGATCTGATTTTTTTTGAGGTTTTAAATTCTTTGCGGAACAAAGGACTGGGCCTGTTTATGGTATCTTCCGGAAAACCCTGCTCTATCCATTTCGCTTTCCAACCTGCCTGTCCGGCAGGCAGGTCATTTGGACTCAATAATCCCATTTGAAAGGATGCAGGTTCACTCCATGGAGATGCTTTTAGTGTGTTGTCCCATACTCTTACCTGCCAATAATATTTTTTTCCTGGTTGAAGTGGATTGCCGGAATAAGTTATATGCACCGATGAATCTGAAAGAATTTTTCCACTGTTCCAGATAAGGTTTTTGCCTGTCTCCAGTAATGATGCGCTGCTGCCCGCACGAATTTCATAAGCAGTCTGCATAACGTTTCTTGCATCAGAAATCAATTGCCAGCTAAACCTGGGTTGTTGTGCATCAAGACCAATCGGGTTGGAAAGATTTTCGCACAGAAGATCTTGTATGGTCACCTGCGAAAAACAAAAAAATACAGGAAGTAATGCTGGAAGAAAGCAAATGGTCTTTTTCATCATGGCGATATTTTAATCTGTAATGTTACAAGAGAATTTTGAAAGTTGCTAAGATAGATGATGAATTAATTCTACTGTTCTGAACTGTACTGTACTATAAAGCTTTAAATTATTGTGATTGAAATATCAATGTCGGTTACTATTTGTCATAGTATCCTGAGAATCGGGACCGACGAAGCCTGCCTGTCGGCACAGGGAAGCATCTGCTTTAATTAAACAAGATTCAATGAAATATTATTGATATAACTTTTCCTTCGCCACATCTCTTTGAAACAGGGTTTTATCGCTGTTATAAAATTTTATAAAATCCGCAGCAGAAAGCTGTCCCTTATAAGGAACATAAAAATCATATTTTCCTTCCTCATTAATCCCCGCATTCCGCCATGCCAGTGCATAGGCTATTTTACGTGATTCTATCGCTTTCAAAAAAGTAGTTGTCCACCAGGTGCTATCTGGCGATCCATTGTATCCAAATTCAGTAAGCGCAGGAATTTTATTTTTTTCAGCTGCAATGCTGTCGAGAGTAGCAAGCATATTCTCCGCGTGATGTACAAAGTCCTTAT